>JBDSTW010000001.1:0-2145 GCA_039928055.1 Gammaproteobacteria bacterium
CAACGGCCTCGTCATAGATAAAGCCGCACACCACACATTGCCATTTTTTCATGAACAACCTCCTCTTGATATTAAACTTCGAACCTTACGCGCTGACCTTGGCAAGCGTCGCGCGGTAATTATTGGCGTGCCGCTCTTCGACCTTGGTCAAGGCCGCGAAGCGTTTGGCCGCTTTTTCCAAGGTCGCCTTAAAGATTTCAGCGTGCTCCCTGGACTCGGCGATCTGGCCGTCAAACTCGGCCGCCGCCGCGAAATTGCGCTCCTCTTCGGCCATATGACGAAATGACGGATACATTTCAGTGTATTCATAGGTTTCGCCTTCAATTGCCATAGTGAGACACTTCTTTACGTCCATCCCGGTTCTGGGATAAAGCAAGTCCATGTGCCCAAAGGCATGCTGCACCTCTTGAGCCGCGGTCTCTTCGAAGACCTTGGCGGTTTCCACATCGCCGTGATCGCGCGCGACGCGGGCAAAGTACAGATACTTGATATGCGCCATAGACTCACCCGCAAAGGCGGCCTCGATGTTTTTAACGGTAATCGATTCAGTGTTTTTCATTGCCCAACTCCTCTATAAGTGTGTTGTTCGTTGCTACGGAACGAATAATAGAGGTGGGCGAGCGATATATCTAATTGATTGTTTTTAATATATCGATAGAGTTTAACTATGGCAGAAGAAATCAATTTTTGGCGAGAGCCGGCGCGGCATCCAGCATGGTGACGCAAGGCAGCGAGCAACTGTGTATGGCCTTGCGCAACACCTCGATGGCCTGCGGACGCGGGAAACTCTTGCGCCAGGCCAGGGCCACGCGCCGCTGCGGCGCGGGTTCGGGAAACGGGCGCACCGCGAGCAGCCTGTTCTCGGCCTGCTGCACGATCATGGACGTGCACGGCAGCACCGTCACCCCCGCGCCGCTGGCCACCATGTGGCGGATGGTCTCCAGCGAACTTCCCTCCAGGCTGCGCTGAATGCTGCTGGGGGCGAGGCTGGAACGATTCAACTCAGGGCAGGCCTGTAGGACCTGCTCCCGGAAGCAATGACCCGCACCCAGCATGAGCGGGTTTTCCTTCGCCAACTCGCGCGGGCGTATTACGCGCTTCTTTTTCCACGCATGATCGGCGGGAAACACTACTTGAAACGGCTCGTCGTAGACGGCCCGCGTCACAATGCCGGGTTCGTCGAACGGCAACGAAATGATGATGACATCCAATGCGCCCTGCTTTAATAATTCACTTAAGCGTGCAGTGTAATTTTCGTCAATCAGCAGCGGCATGTGCGGAGCGCGCTTGTGTAAAATGGGGATCAGGCGCGGCAGGATGTACGGCCCCACCGTGTAAATCACGCCGAGACGCAGCGGGCTGGCCAGCGGGTCCTTGCCTTGCTGGGCCATTTCTTTAATTGTTGCCGTTCCTTCCAGCACACGCTGCGCCTGCTCAACAATGTGCTCGCCCAGCGGCGTGACCGTTACCTCGTTGATGTTCCGCTCAAACAGCGCGACGCCCAGCTCCTCCTCCAGTTTGCGGATCCCCGTACTCAGGGTGGGCTGGCTGACAAAGCATGCCTCCGCCGCGCGCCCGAAGTGGCGTTCGCGCGCCACGGCGACAATGTAGCGTAGTTCGGTGATCGTCATAGTGCGGTATTTGATAGATAACGAGGAAAAGACCAGTAGCGCCTGCGCTGTTAATGAGTCCGGCTGCGGAAGGACCTCTGCTTAAAGTTAATAGCGGCGTCTGCCTGTTGCCCGTTAGTTAGTAACTTGGTGAAATCCTCGGCCGATAAGGGAGGGCTAAAGAGATAGCCCTGCAGGGTGTCGCAACCCTTGTCGCGCAAAAGGTCCAGTTGCTCCTGTGTTTCCACCCCTTCCGCAATAACGCTGAATTGCAGGCTATGGGCGAGCGAGATAATCGTACTGGCAATCGCGGTGGGAATAATAGGGGCAGACCACGTTTTTCTGTCAAACTCGCATTACTTTCATCCGCCGCCGCGCCCGTCACGATTCCCATCGTGCCCAACAGAACCTCAATACAGCCGACATTTGTTGTCATGCCGCCCCCTCAACATAGAAACAAGGTGTCACCCTAACCAGCCTCTCCCGCCGCGTCAAGCCAAACGACCCGAATATTTTCAAGATGGCGTCACAGTAA
>JBDSTW010000002.1:0-2675 GCA_039928055.1 Gammaproteobacteria bacterium
TGCGTGGCCTTGGCGTAATCGATGGTGGTTTGCAGTTGCGGAATACGCACCTGTTTTTCGATCTGCAAATCGACCAAGCCGGGGATTTTAGACAAGCGGGTTTTTACGTCATCGGCCAATGCACGCAAGATATCGAGGTCATCGCCGTAAATTTTCAAGGCGATCTGCGCGCGCACGCCGGACAGCAAATGATCCAGGCGATGGGAGATCGGCTGGCCGATATTCGTAACCACGGGCAATTGCACCAGGCGGCTGCGTAGATCTTGCAACACGGCATCCTTGCTGCGCGCCGAGCGCTTCATGTCCACGTCGATCTCGGAGGAATGCACGCCTTCGGCATGCTCATCCAGCTCCGCGCGCCCGGTACGCCGGCCCACCTGGGTCACCTCGGGCACCTGCAAGATCAGCTTTTCGGCGAGCGTGCCGATCTCATTGGATTGCGCCAGGGACGTGCCGGGGTTCATCAGTAGACTGATGGTCAGTGTGCCCTCATTGAAGGCCGGCAGAAAGGCGCGCGCGAAAAACGGCACTGCCGCTGCGGCGATCAGCACCGCCGCCAGCGCGCTACTCAACAATAACTTGCTGTGATCAAATGACCATGCCAGCAGGCGCGTATCCCAAGCCTTCAGCTTGCGCATAACCCAACTATCGCCACCGTGCAGCAACTTCATTTTCGGCAACAGGTAATAACACAGCACCGGGGTGAGCGTCACCGAGACCAGCATGCTGGCCGAAATCGATACAATGAAGGCGATGCCGAGCGGCGCAAAGAGACGGCCCTCTATGCCCGACAACGCGAACAGCGGCACAAACACCAGCACGATAATGAGGGTCGCGAAGACGATTCCGGAGAGTACTTCTTGAGTCGCCCCGGCGATCACTTCAAGTGCGCCTTGCTTATAACCGCCTGCCGCATTTAACTTGAGACGGCGCAGGGTGTTTTCCATGCCGACGATGGCATCATCCACGAGCGCGCCGATGGCGATGGCCATGCCGCCCAGCGTCATGGTATTGATGGAAAGCCCCATGTATTTAAATACCAGCACGGTGATTAAAATCGACACGGGAATCGCCATCAGGCTAATAAACGTGGTGCGCAAATTGACCAGAAACAGGAACAACACTACCGCCACCATGATGGCGCCATCGCGCAAGGCTTCTTCCACATTGCCGACGGAGTTTTCAATAAAGTCCGCTTGCTTGAACAGAATATTATCGATGCTGATACCGGCGGGCATGGTCTTGGCCAATTCCTTAAGTGCCGTCTCGATTTCGCGGGTAAGCTTGACGGTATCCGCGCCCGGTTGTTTCTGCACGGAGAGTATCACCGCAGGGGCGCCGTTAAAGCTGGCGTCGCCACGTTTCACCTTGGCGGAGAATGCCACACCCGCAACTTGTTTAAGCAGGATGGACTGCTCGTTCTGATAATCCACCACCAGATTTTGCAAGTCTTCCAGCCGCGTGGTGCGTCCAATATTACGGATCAGATATTCCTTTGCGCCATGCTCCAGAAAACCGCCGCTCGAATTGGTAGCAAAATTCTTCAGGGCAGACTCCAGCTTTTCCAGGCTGACATCAAGCTGGCGCATCATGGCAAGGTTCGGTGTCACCTGGTATTGCTTGACCTCACCCCCGATGGGAATCACCTGTGACACACCGGGAATGGTCAACAGCCGCGGGCGTAGCACCCAATCGGCGATCTCGCGTACCTGCATGGGGCTGGCCTTGCCGCCCTGCATGCCGATGAGCATGATCTCGCCCATGATGGAGCTGATCGGTCCCATTTGCGGCGTCACGCCTTCAGGCAACTGCTCCCGCACCAGGTTCAAGCGCTCCGCGATCTGCTGGCGATTGCGGAAGATCTCCGTGTCCCAGCCGAATTCCACGTAAACGATAGACAGGCCGATGCCGGAAACGGAACGCACACGCGTCACTCCGGGCAAACCGTTCATGGCGGTCTCGATCGGAAACGTCACTAATTGCTCGACCTCTTCCGGAGCCATGCCGTTGGCCTCGGTCAACAGCGTTACGGTCGGTTTGTTAAGGTCGGGAAATACATCCACGGGTAATTGGCTGAGCGTCAGGCCGCCATAGATTAATAGCAGCAAGGAAACGGCCAATACGAACAGGCGTTGTTGGAGGCTAATGGTAATAATCGCATTAAACATGGTGTTTTCCTAACGCACTTGCGCGAGCAGCGGCGCGCCTTGGATGACCGCACGCTCACCCGCTTGCAAACCCTCCAGCACGATGATCGGATCATCGCCCAAGCTTTGCACGCGCACTTTTTTAGGAACGAATTGCTCTGCCGTGCCGTGCACCCACACCAGCGTCTCGCCGTTACTGGCCTTGACAATGCTGTCTGGCGGCAAGGCAATCGCCCCACTGATTTTTTGTGACGTCTGCACAAATATTTTCAAGGGCTGGCCCAAACTCAGCGAAGGCTTTTCCCCGGCTAATTTAAATTGCAGCGGCAGAGCCTGTTCATGCAAATGGCCGCCTTGACCGAGATAGGCCAGCGGCACTTTCTTATCATTGATAAAGGTATGGGCCGCGGCGATTTGATCTGCAATTGTGGGGTCGTATGCCAGTGCTTCGATCACGGTTTCGCCGGGATTAACAATCTCAAACAGCACATCCCGCGCCTCTACGATCTGCCCGGCGACCAGATTGGC
>JBDSTW010000003.1:0-8966 GCA_039928055.1 Gammaproteobacteria bacterium
TGATCGGGACACGGATGTTCAATAAGCTGCAAACCCAGGCTGCGCAGTTGCGCAAAAAAACGTCCCGGGTTACCGATGCCGGCCAGCGCATGAACCGGGCCTTCAGCAAAATCTTTAGCGCTCTTTGTAAAAGTTTTATCGTGCAAATTCACCAGGCCACGATCAACCAAGGCCATCTCATCGATCCGCAGGGATAAGGGTATGAGCTTATCCAAACGAATGTCATCCCGCAGCTTACCATTCACGACGATGAAATCGACACTATTCAGCCGGCTCGGCGGTTCTCGCAACGGGCCTGCCGGCAGGCAATAACCGTTGCCGAATGGACGGGCCCCATCAATGACGGCAATCTCAACGGTGCGGCCGAGCGCATAATGTTGCAAACCATCGTCTGCGATAAGGATATCGCATGTCTGTTCGAGCACCCGGGCCGCGCGGCTGCGCACAGGATCGATCACGACCGGGCAACCGGCGCGCTGCGCCATGAGCACAGCCTCATCGCCTACCCTGGCGGGGTCGCTGTCTGCATGCACGCGTTTCGGGAAATTACGGCTCGTGCCGCCGTAACCACGGCTGATAATCCCCGGCGAGAATCCTTTTTTTTTGAGAAAATCCGCGAGCCAGATGACGAGCGGTGTCTTGCCGCTGCCTCCCACACAGATATTCCCCACCACGATAATCGGTATGCGCGAATGATAGGTACGCAATAAACCTGCTGTATAAGCGACGCGGCGCAACCTGATCAACAGGCGGAATAAATAAGACAGCGGCAGCAGCATAAACGCAACCGGATTTTTATCATACCAATACCGATCCGGATTTCTTATAAAAACTCTGAATAATTCCATCCCTGTAATTTTCAGAGAAGAACAGCAAAAGACGTGGCTTTTGCTGTTCTTCATTTCTCAAATACTTGTGACGCACAGGGAAGAGCGATAGCGAAGGGTTTTGCTAATGTCGCGGGAGGCAGGATACCGGGAGTGACGGTATTTGAGAAATGGCGGCACAACCCTGCGCCACACGGAATCTCTGAATAAATCAGAGATTCCTTATGCCGTACATGAAATATATGACGCTTTTTCAACCTGAAAAATCGAATTGCATCTTGTGCAGAGCGGCGTAATGCCCGCCTTGCGCGAGCAGGACGGAATGCGTTCCCGACTCAATGATCCGGCCCGCATGCAACACGATGATCATATCCGCCTTTTCAATCGTAGAGAGACGGTGGGCGATTACCAGGGTTGTGCGTTTGTGCATGAGTTGTTCGAGGCCCGCCTGGATATGGCGTTCCGCTTCCGTATCAAGCGACGATGTTGCCTCATCGAGTATCAGCAGCGGGGCATTTTTTAGCAGGGCGCGGGCAATGGCAAGCCGCTGACGCTGCCCGCCCGACAACAGCACGCCATTCTCGCCGACCAGGGTATGCAGGCCCTGCGGCAATTGACGAATGAACTCCATCGCATGGGCCGCTTCGGCAGCCTGGACGATCTTTTCTTCCTCGACACCGTGTAGCGACCCATAAGCGATATTATTGGCGATGGTATCGTTAAATAGGATGACGTCCTGGCTTACCAAGGCGATCTGGTTACGCAAATCGGTAAGGCGCAAAGCGCGGATATCGTGTCCGTCGAGCAGAATACTTCCCGACGTGGTGTTATAGAAACGCGGCAACAGGCTGGCCAGTGTGGACTTGCCGCTCCCCGAACGTCCCACCAGGGCTACTTTCTGTCCGGGCTCCACCTTGAAGCTGATGTCGTGCAGGACCTGGCCTTTATCGGCGGTATAGGTGAACGATACATGGGAATATTCCAGGTAACCCTGCGCACGGGCAAGGCTCTGCGTGCCGGTGTCGGCCTCCATCTCGCTATCGAGTAGTTTGAATATGCTTTGGGCGGCTGCAATACCGCGCTGTATAGAGGAGTTAATCGTCGTGACGCGTTTTAGCGGGGAGAGTAGCATTACCATTGCCATGACAAACGATACAAAACCGCCTACGCTGATTTTAGTCAGCATTGAATCCAGCGTGGATAAAAAAATAATGCCGGATAGCGCGGCGGCGGCAATCAGTTGAATCAGCGCAACACTTGTTGCGCTCGTCGCCGCCATTTTTATATTCTGGCGGCGGTTGGTTCCATTGGCATGCTCAAAGTGTTCGATTTCATATTGCTGACCACCGAAGATCTTGATGACGCGATTTCCTAGAATAGTCTCCTCCGCCACGTGCGTGACGTCACCCATGGCGCCTTGAATGCGGGCACTGATGCGGCGGAAGCGCCGGTTGATATTCAGCACAATAAATCCAATCAGCGGACCGGCCAACAGGAATACCAGCGCAAGCAGCGCATTTATATAAATCATCCAGGCAAGCAGACCTATGACCGTGAGCGTGTCTTTGATAACCACGGTCAGGGCATTGGTGGACGCCTGCGCGACCTGCTCCACGTCGTAAATAATTTTGGATAAGAGCTGTCCCGACGAGGTCGCATCGTAAAATGCCGCAGGCAGACGCAAAAACTGGCGGAACATCTTGCCGCGCAGGTCTTCTACGACGCGCCGTCCCACCCAGGCCATGCAATAGGTCGACAAGAATCCTGCCACACCGCGGATCAAAAATAAGCCGATCAGCAAAAAGGGCATGATCTTTATCGTGTACGGGTCCTTGGAGACGAAACTTCCGTCCAGTAGCGGTTTCATCAAAGCGGCAAAGCCGGTCTCGGTGGCGGCGTAAAAAATCATGCCCACGATAGCCACGGCAAAGGCCTTCCAGTAGGGTACGACATAACCCAATAAGCGGCGGTAAATCCTGGCGCCTCCGGTGTCGAGCGGGTCTGCTCCTGTTCGCGGAATCTTCGCGTGCCCCGAATTTTCCCGGTCATGCCCCCCCGTACCCTGCGCATCGCTACGCGCGATTTTAAAAGCCCGGGGTTTTGACATTTAGCGGGAATCGTCCTGCGGCAATGTGGCAAAGGTCAGGCGCACAAGGCCCAATTGGCGGGCGGCATCCATGGCCATGATTACCGACTGGTGAGGAGTTTTAGCATCGGCGCTGATAATGAGTGATGGGTCTTTGAGCCCGGCCGCTTCCTTCCGGAGTGTGCGCTTCAGTGCCTCTATATCGATATCGCGCACCGCCACCCGATTGACGAAAAAATATCCCGCCGCATTGATGCTGATTTCCAGCGGCTTTTGATCGGCCACCAGAGGGTCTGCACTGGCAACCGGAAGATCGACCCGCATCTCGGTCTCGCGATTGAAGGTAGTCGTCACGATAAAAAAGATCAACAGCATGAAGACAATATCAATGAGCGGGATGAGATTTAATTCCGGTGCTTCCTGCTGCTTGCGGCGCAGGTTCACTTCGGACCCTCCTCGGACTTGTCCTGCTCGCGGTCGCCGTGCAAAACCTCAACCAGTTTTATCGCCTCTTGCTCAATGGTTACGACCAGATCATCAACACGGCCGCGGAAGTAGCGATAAAATATCAGGCTGGGAATAGCCACCGTCATGCCGGCGGCGGTGGTAACCAATGCCTTGGAAATGCCGCCCGCAACCAAGGCCGGATTTCCCACGCCCTGCGTGGTCATGGCGCCGAATACCTGGATCACGCCGAACACGGTGCCGAGCAATCCGAGCAATGGTGTGATAGAGGCGATCGTGCCCAGCGTATTGAGGAAGCGCTCCAGGTCGTGCACCACATGGCGGCCGGTATCCTGAATGCTCTCCTTCATGACTTCACGGCTGTGATGCAGATTCACCAGGCCTGCGGCCAATATTCGGCCCAACGGTGAGCTGGCACGCAATTGACCGATGTGTTCGGCATTGAGCTGATTATTCTTCACCCAATGCCAGATTTGCGCCACGAGGTGTTTGGGTGCGATACGCCGTTTTTGCAGCGACCAAAAACGCTCAAGCACTATCGCGGTAGCGACTATGGAGCACAATATGATGGGCGCCATCACCCAACCGCCAGCCTTGATCAGTTCAAGCATAGGTATACCTTTTCATCGCCGGTAAAAATAATGTAGCGTTCGCAGCACAGCTGGCCTACGCCTCTTTCAGCACGCCGTCTTCGATCGTCAGCACGCGATCCATGCGTGCCGCGAGGGTACGGTCATGGGTCACTATTATAAGGCTGGTGTGCAGTTCTTTATTCAATTCCAGCATCAAATCGTAAACATGCTCCGCCGTCTGGTGATCGAGGTTGCCGGTGGGCTCATCCGCCAACACGCATTGCGGCGCGGTAACCAGTGCGCGCGCGACAGCGGCGCGCTGGCGTTCGCCGCCGGAAAGCTCGCCGGGTTTGTGCGCGAGGCGCGGCCCCAGGCCGACCTTTTCCAATAATGTGCGAGCGCGCGACGCGGCCTCATCGGGAGCCAGGCCGCGGATGAGCAGCGGCATGCTGACATTTTCCAGAGCGGTGAATTCGGGCAATAAATGATGAAACTGATAAACAAACCCCAGCGCCTGATTACGCAAATGGCCGCGCTGCGCGTCATTGAGGCGCGCCATATTGGCGCCATTGATAAAAACATCGCCGTGCGTCGCCGTATCCAGCCCGCCCAGCAAGTGCAACAACGTACTCTTGCCGGAGCCCGATGCGCCCACGATGGCCACGCGCTCGCCCCTGCCCACGCTGAGATTGACATCCTTCAGCACCTCGACATGCAATGCACCTTCGCTGAATGTTTTACCCAAATGTTCGCAGGCCAATACCGTTTGCTTATTCATAGCGCAGCGCCTCGGCAGGCTGCGTGCGCGAGGCGCGCCAGGCCGGATATAAAGTAGCCAGCAGGCTCAATATAAATGCGATCGTGCTGATGTTGGCCACATCGCTCCAATGCATATCCGACGGTACTTCGCTGATCATATACACATCCGGCGATAGAAAGTGAATGCCGAATAAGCGCTCGATAAAGGGAACGACGGTCTCCACATTGAGTGCCAGGGTAATGCCTCCCAGCATGCCCAACAGGGTTCCGGCCAGCCCTATCACCGTGCCCTGCACCATGAATATCGCCATGATACTGCGCGGCGTGGCGCCCAGCGTGCGCAGGATAGCAATATCGCTCTCTTTATCGGTAACGACCATCACCATCGTCGAAACGATATTGAAGGCCGCAACCGCGACGATCAGGATCAGGATGAGGAACATCATGCGCTTCTCGATCTCCACGGCGCGGAAAAAATTGGCATGGTGGCGCGTCCAATCGCTGATGAAATAGCCGCTCGGCAAGGATTCGGCCAATTTCCGCGTAACCTCCGGGGCGGCAAAGATATCGTCGAGTTTAAGCCGCACCCCGCTCACCCGGTCTTCCATCTGGAACAACTTGGCGGCGTCCTGCATGTGCAGCAGCGCAAGCGTGCCGTCATATTCGCTATTGCCCGCGTGAAAGATGCCGATAACCGTAAAACGCTTGAGCCGGGGCAATATTCCCGCCGGGCTGATGTTCGCCTGCGGCGTCACGAGTGTAACCTTCTCGCCGACGATGACGCCGAGCGAAAGGGCCAGGTCGCGCCCGAGGATGACGCCAAATTCGCCGGGCTTTAAATCACCGAGACGGCCCTGCACCATCTTTTTATCCACAAAGGAGACCTTGGGCTCTTCGTCGGGCAATATGCCGCGTATCATCGTGCCATTCACAATCTGCCCGTTGGTCAGCATGCCCTGCCCTTCTACGTAAGGCGCAACACCGACCACGCGCGGGTAACGACTCACGCTGTTTGCCAAGGTACGCCAATCCGACAGGCTTCCATCAATGCCGGTAATGGTAGAATGCGAGGCCATGCCGAGGATGCTGTTGCGCACCTCCTTCTGGAAACCGTTCATCACCGAGAGCACGGTAATCAGCGCCGTGACGCCCAACGCAATACCCAGCATGGAGGTCAGCGAGATGAACGAAATGAAGTGGTTACGGCGTTTGGCGCGGGTATAACGCAGCCCGATAAAGAGTTCTAAGGGTCTAAACATGAGGGCTGCATTAAATCACAACTGGACGGAAAACGCTCATTTTCACCGTCCCGGAAATACCTGAAACTGAACGCCCCCGGTTGTTCATCAAACCGGCGCAACGGTTCAGGCCCAGACAGGCCCGAGCGGTAAGCTGTCATTCCCGCGCAAGAGGGAATCGAGTAATCTGAAGTTGTGTTGCATAATATAAGTTAACTATATCAATATATTAAAGTATATAATTAATATTTTACATTAAAAATAATCGGATAAATGAATAAAACCAACCCCTATCGTTTACCCGCGGAGTGGGAACAACAAGACGCCGTCTTGCTTACCTGGCCGCACGCACAGAGCGATTGGATGCCTTGGCTCGCCCAGGTCGACCCGGTGTTTGTCGAGATAGCGCGCCAGGTGACCTTGCGAGAACGGCTGATCGTTGGTTGTTACGACGCGGAGCATAAGGCGCATATCCAAGCCTTGCTGAAGCAGCGCGGAATTGAAGACGCGACGGTCTCACTTTATATAGCGCCCTCCAATGATAGCTGGGTGCGCGATCACGGGCCCATTACCGTCCTGAAGGACGGCATGCCCCATCTGCTGGACTTCACCTTCAATGGCTGGGGAGAAAAATTCGACAGCACGCTTGACGATCAAGTCACACGCCGCCTGCACGCGCAGGGCGCATTCGGTAAAACTCCATTAGAAACCATTGACCTGGTATTGGAGGGTGGCAGCATCGAAGTGGACGGCGCAGGTACGCTGCTCACCACAACACAGTGCCTGCTCTCGCCAAAGCGAAACCCCTATCTCAAGCGTGCTCAAATCGAAACGAGGCTGTGCGCGCTGCTCGGCATAGAGCGCGTGCTCTGGCTGGAGCACGGTCATCTCGCCGGCGATGATACCGATAGCCATATCGACACCCTGGCGCGCTTTTGCAATCCGCATACCATTACCTACGTCGCCTGCGATGACCCACACGATGAGCACTACGCCGACCTGAAGGCCATGGAGATCGAACTCAGGGCATTCCGCACTCGCGCGGGCGAGCCTTACCAACTTATTCCCCTGCCCTGGCCCCAGCCGAAATACGATGAGATCGGCCAACGCCTGCCCGCGAGTTACGCAAATTTTTTAATCATCAATCAGGCGGTATTAGTCCCTACGTATAACGATCCCGCCGATGCAGCGGCCCTTGAACGCCTGCAAACGGGCTTCCCGCAGCACGCGATAGTCGGCATTCCCTGCGCCCCATTGATCTTGCAATATGGCAGCCTGCACTGCGTCACCATGCAGTTGCCTTCGCCGTAGCAATGGATATCAGATAAGTTTTGTACAGGCTGGTGTATTTAAGGTTTTCATTCAGGATACAAAAATGAGAATATCCGTAGGTAGGAGGCAATAGAAATGTCAATGTATGCACGGCCTGTCGAGACAATCACAGCACCGCTTGGGGCCTATCGGAAGACGGCAGTATGTTTCACCGGGCTGCATGCGTATATGTTCGGTGGAGTAGTTACGGTTGGAGCTATTTTCATCGGTGCTACGGAAGGTTCTATCCTTGGATTTCTGGCAGGACTTGTTACCGGACCTGAGGTGGTCACCAAGGCGATCGCGGCCGGCATAGGCGCTGCGATTGGCGCCGCGCTCGGCGCATTGTTTGCCGCTGTAAATATCATCGGCGGCAAGTGCACGTGCCCGGGATGGTTCAATTACGGCTTCTGCGTTTGTATCGTGTGGTTCAAACCCGTCGCCTCTCTTCCATTCTTTCCTGTCATGATGCGGCCGTGCCCGGGTGAGTGTGCAATTCAAGTGCCCCCCAGTTGCCCATAAGACTTTCTTTTCGGTCTTCAACCGGCGTTGACTGCACGCGCCGAGGCAGGCCCAGGCAAAGCCTGTTAAAATAAAACCTGAGCTTTATACGTCATAGCGTAGGTCGGATAAATGTCACACACCTTGAAAATCGGCTTGGTGCAGCATCCGTGCAGCGCGGATAGCACGGCCAACCTTGCCGCCAGTATGAAAGGGATACGCGAGGCCGCCGCTCAGGGCGCGCGACTTATTGTGCTGCCGGAGTTGCACAAGGGTTTGTATTTCTGTCAAACGGAAACGCCCGCTTGCTTTGATCAGGCCGAGACTATCCCCGGCCCGACTACGGAACAATTGGGCAAGCTCGCGGCCGAATTGAACATCGTCATCGTCGCCTCGCTCTTCGAGCGGCGCGCCCCGGGGCTTTACCATAATACTGCGGTCGTGCTCGAGGCCGACGGAACGATTGCCGGCAAATACCGCAAGATGCACATCCCCGACGACCCGGGCTATTACGAAAAATTTTATTTCACCCCGGGCGATTTGGGCTTCGTCCCTATTAGCACCTCCGTGGGCAAACTCGGCGTGCTGGTCTGCTGGGACCAGTGGTATCCCGAAGCCGCGCGCCTGATGGCCTTGAGCGGCGCGGAATTATTGATTTACCCGACCGCAATCGGCTGGGAGCCCGGCGACGACCGCGCAGAGCAGATGCGCCAGCGCGACGCCTGGGTCACCGTACAGCGCGCGCATGCCATCGCAAACGGGCTGCCCTTGATCGCCTGCAATCGCACCGGGCTTGAATCCGATCCTGCCGGCATTACTCAAGGCATAAATTTTTGGGGTTCGAGCTTCATCGCCGGGCCGCAAGGCGAAATCATCGCCAGTGCCGCAAGCGATAGCGCGGCCGTGCTGGTCGCCGACCTTGACCTCAAGCGCTGCGAGGAAGTACGACGGATCTGGCCTTATTTGCGCGATCGCCGTATCGATGCTTATCAGGGTTTAACGCAGCGTTACCTAGACTAAATCACAGTCTCCCGCCGTTCTCAATTCACTTTACCAACCGGACGTTGTTCACTTGAATGAAGCTGTTTAATCAAGCCGCTGAATTGCTCGGCCTGATCCTTGCGGGTAATCAAGCCGCCGATCAGCACATGCAGCACTACTTTCGTGAGCACCGGAGTTTGGGTGGGCGCGAGCGCGGCTTTATTGC
>JBDSTW010000004.1:0-2986 GCA_039928055.1 Gammaproteobacteria bacterium
CCGGTAATCATGGCGACGGCGGCGTAGCTGCCGCGGCAGCGCTGGTGCACGGCTTTTATGGCGGTAAAGATGTCGTCCGCATCGATGCGCAGCTTGCCGATGTGCTGCAGCTCTTGCGCAAATACATTGAGCAATACTTCCGAATCGGAATCGGTATTGATATGGCGCAACTCGGCGCGAAATACTTCCTGCTTCAGTTCTTCGGCATTGGTCAGGTTGCCGTTATGCGCCAAACTCACGCCGAACGGTGAATTCACATAAAGCGGCTGCGCCTCGGCCGACGAGGAACACCCCGCGGTCGGATAGCGCACATGGCCGATGCCCATATTACCGGGGAGGTTGCGCATATGCCGGGTGTGAAATACATCGCGCACCAGGCCGTTCTCCTTGCGCATGAATAACTTTCCGTTGTGGCTGGTAATAATACCGGCGGCGTCCTGGCCGCGATGCTGGAGCACGGTGAGTCCATCGTAAAGCGCCTGGTTCACGGGTGTCTTCCCGACTATACCGATTATTCCGCACATCTGAATATCCTCATGGAAAGCTTAAGAAACGGGGGCGGCTTGCTGAGGCGCGGGTAAGTTTTTTTCCATCTCGTAGTTAAATTTCTGGGCTATATCCGCGGGCAGAAAATCGCGCAACCATAAGGCCATGTTCTGGAAATCTTCAATCAGCACCGATTGCCGCCACCACGGGTCATTCGGCAGCGGCGTCGCCCCGGCCAGCAACACGATAATCGCCACCAGCACCACACCGCGGGCAATACCAAAAAATACGCCGAGCATATGGTCGGTACCGCTCAGGCCCGTTTTATCAACGAGTTTTGCGATCACATAATTGAACATGGCGGCCAGGATCAGCGTGACAATAAACAACGCCGCAAATGCCGCCATGAGACGCAGGGAGGGCACTGAAATCCGCTCCACGAGTAGCGCCGCGACTTCGTGGGTGAAAGTCAGTGCAACCCAAATGGCGACAATCCATGCGATTAAGGACAGTGCCTCGCGCACCAAGCCCCGCAGCAGGCCGATGAGCCCCGAGAGCGCGATAATCCCGATAATGACATAATCCACCCATATCATACGGTTTATGGCCCTGAGCTATGAAACTCTAAAAAACCGTCCGCGGGTTTTTTAGGGACGAAAAGCAAAAAAATGGTTTTTCCTTTGTTTATTTTTCAAACACATGTGTGTTGAAAATGGCGACGCTTCCTTGCGCCGCAGGAGCCCTTGGACACATCAGCGGCTCCGATATTCAATTTGCCGCGCCAGTCAAAACGCCACTCATCGGCATGGGATGGTCATGCAATTCCAAAGAGATGTATTTTAACATTTTGGCGCTGCAAACAGAACAGGCAGTGCGCCGCGAGTTGCGCAGCCTGCAGGCGCCCTGGGCCTGGGATGGGGAGTAATTTAAGACGGATAGCGGCCAACGATGCCGGTGATTTTCAATTCCTTCTCCAGCTTTTCGCGAATAGCCTCGGCACGCGCCCGATCAAGCTCCGGCCCGATGCGCACGCGGAAGACCTTGACGCCCTTGGCATCTACCGACTCGACGAATGTCGTGTAACCCTTGGCGCGCAATTGGTCGCGCAGCTTCAGAGCATTTTCCTCTTTGGAAAAACTGCCCAGCTGTACCACCCAGGCGCTAACGGCCAAGCGGTCGCCGGAGCCCTTTGTCATATCCTTCGCGATATCGGCCGCGGAGTCTTCCGGTTCAGGCGGTTGATCGGGGGTAGCCAGGGCACTCGTTCCGGGGCTCCGCGCAGTAGACGCCGGATTGGCGGAGGATGCAGCGCCCGGTGTACGCTCCACAACCACGGCGGGACCGTTGTTCGGCGAAAGCGGCGCTTGCGGTATAGGCAGCGGCTCATCGAGCGGCGTAATCTTGGAACTGAACTCCTGCGGCTGCGCGGGAATGTTGGTCGCCTTGATGCTGGACTCGCGTGGCTCGTCCAATAGCATGGGCACGAAGATCACGACCAGGATTATCAACACAAATGCGCCGATCAGGCGTTGCTTCAGCTTGCTATCGTTCATCCGCAACCTCTTTGATTAATGACTGCCACCGGGCCTGGCGTTACAGGTAATTACAGAGTCTGTTGCAGGGCCGCTGCCACGGTATAAAAAGAGCCGAAAACGACGATGCGATCATGACCTTGCGCCTCCGCCAAGGCCTGAGCATAGGCCTCCTGCACATTTACATGAGCCCGTACCGTGGCCGTAGGTTGCAGCGCCAATAGCTGTTGCGCCAGTGAATCACCCGCTGCCCCGCGCGTCACCGCCAGCCCGGCCATATACCAAATATCCACGCTGCCCTGCATCACGCGCAGCACACCGGAAATATCCTTATCGGCCAGCATACCAAAAACGGCCAGCGTGCGGCCTTGACACGGATGGACGCGCAAGGCCGCGGCCAGAACCTGCGCGCCGTGCGGATTGTGCGCCACATCGAAAATCCGCGTTACTGCTCCCGTTATGACCTGGAAACGGCCAGGCAAGTTCACTGTTGTGAGGCCGCGGCAAATATCCGCACGACTGACCGGAAAGGATTGCTTGATTTGCCCCAGCACCATCAACACCGCTGCGGCATTTTGTATTTGAAAGGCGCCGCGCAGCGCGGGGTACGGTAACTCATCGTATTTTTCCCTGCTCTGGCCAGGGTGCTGCCCCCACCATGACCAAGTGTCCGGATAAAGCCGGTAACCGAAGTCATGTGTCACTCGATAAAGCGGCGCCGCTACGGTATCGGCCTGGGTCAGCAAACTTTGCGGCGGATCCGGATCGCCGCAAATTGCCGGACGTCCGCGGCGAAAGATGCCGGCCTTTTCCCGGCCGATACTCTCGCGATCCGGCCCCAACCATTCGACATGGTCGATGCCTATGGTAGTCACCAGTGCCGCGTCGGCGTCGAGCAGATTGACCGTGTCGAGCCTGCCGCCCATCCCGACCTCGAGAACGGCGATATCGATTTGGGCGCGCTGGAA
>JBDSTW010000005.1:0-2768 GCA_039928055.1 Gammaproteobacteria bacterium
CACCCGCCGCCGGCCCCGCACCGCCTGCAATACCCACGACTACCTTGCAGGCCGAAACCCTGTTCGATTTCGATAAGGCCGTACTGAAGCCCGAAGGCAAGGCAATCTTGGACGACTTCGTCGCCAAGCTCAAAGATCATCCGGAAGTTGAAGTCATTATGGCTACCGGCCACACGGATCGCATCGGTAGCGACGCTTATAACCAGAGACTGTCCGAGCGCCGTGTTGCCGCTGTAAAGAGATACATGGTCGACAAGGGCGTTGCCGCTGATCGTATCGATGCGGTTGGCAAGGGCGAGTCCCAGCCGGTCGTAAGCTGCGATGACGTGAAGGGCAAAGAGAACCGTCACAACAAGGCCCTGATCAAGTGCCTGGCCCCGAACCGTCGCGTCGAAGTTGAAGTCACTGTTCAGGCTGAAACGCAACGATAAGTCGGCTTTAACAAGCCAATAACTCTAGCCCCGCCTTGTGCGGGGCTTTTTTTGCTGTGCAGGACGCACGAATGCCGCGGGCGCATGGATGCGCAGGAGCGGCGGTGTGCAGGATCACCAGAACGATTAAAAGCCAATATCTTCCTGGTAACGTTAAGGCGACGATCAACCTGTCGGGTAGCCTGTGCAAACCATAGACCTGCTTATTCATGCCCGTTGGATCATCCCCGTGGAGCCCGCAGGGGTATTTGCGCGGCACTGCCTGGCTGTACATAACGGCCGCATCCTTGACCTGCTGCCCAGTTCGGCAGCCCCTGCCTTGTATCAGGCCCGGCAGAACCTTCATCTTGACGAGCACGCGCTGATCCCCGGCCTCGTCAACACCCACACCCACGCGGCCATGAATTTATTGCGCGGCCTGGCCGACGATCTGCCGCTGATGGACTGGCTGAATAATCACATCTGGCCCGCGGAAGGCGCTTGGGTCAACCCCGAGTTCGTGCGTGACGGCACCGAGCTGGCCATCGCCGAAATGCTACGCGGCGGCACCACCTGCTTTAACGATATGTATTTCTTCCCCGATGTTACTGCGCGCGTCGCCGCCCACTATGGGATGCGTGCCGGCATCGGATTAATCATGTTTGATTTCCCGACCGCGTGGGCCAGCGGCCCGGAAGAATATATGCGCAAGGGACTGGCCTTGCACGATGATTACCGCGGCAGCCCGCTCATCACCACCGCCTTCGCCCCGCATGCACCCTACACGGTCTCCGATGCACCGCTACTGGATATTGTCAACAAGGCGGAAGAAATCGACATCCCGATTCACATGCACATCCATGAGACAGCCGATGAGGTTAGTCGGGGGCTGACTGAGCATCAGCAACGACCCTTGCGGCGCTTGCACCGGTTGGGCTTACTCTCGCCCCGCCTCCAAGCCGTGCACATGACGCAATTGGATGATGATGAAATTGCCCTGCTCGCGGAAACCGGCACCCATGTACTGCACTGTCCGGAGTCCAACCTCAAACTGGCCAGCGGATTTTGTCCGGTGGACAAGCTGGTGAAGGCCGGTGTCAATGTGGCTATCGGTACGGACGGCGCCGCCAGCAATAATGATCTCGATATGTTCAGCGAGATGCGCACCTCTGCCCTGCTTGCCAAAGCCGTGGCGAACGATGCCACCAGTGTGCCGGCCGCCATGGCCTTGCGCATGGCGACCCTGAATGGCGCGCGCGCCTTAGGCCTGGATGAAGAGACCGGTTCGCTGTTGCCGGGCAAGGCGGCCGATATCACCGCTGTGCACCTGGGCGAAATCGAATCCCTGCCGGTCTATGACCCTGTCTCGCAGTTGGTCTACGCCACCGGGCGCCATCAGGTTACCGACGTATGGGTGGCAGGCCAGCAACTGCTGAAAAACCGCGTGCTGACCCAGCTCGACGAACCGGAGATCCTCGCCAAGACCCAGGAATGGGCACGCAAAATAGCTGAACGCTGAGCACTATCACTGTATTTTTCTTATTAAATTACGGCCCACTGACAGATGCGGCAAGGATTAGCCCGAACCTGTGTTAGTGCGTTATCCTATGGCCATGAACCCGGTTTCACAAAACATCGATCCACACGAAATCGCCAAGTTCGAGACCCTGGCCGCGCGCTGGTGGGACCCTAGCAGCGAATTTAAGCCCCTGCATGATATCAACCCTCTGCGCCTTGATTATATTGACAGCCGCTGCCCGCTAAGCGGCAAAAAAGTGGTGGACATCGGTTGCGGCGGCGGTATCCTGGCCGAGGCCATGGCCGCGCGCGGCGCCGATGTTACCGGCATCGATATGGGGTCGGGGCCGCTGCAGGTTGCGAAGTTACATCTATTGGAATCCGGGCTCACGGTCGATTATCAACAAATTACCGCAGAGCAGCTTGCCGAACAGCGGCCCGCTCAATTTGACGTTGTAACCTGCCTCGAAATGCTTGAACATGTGCCCGATCCGGCCGCAGTCGTCGCAGCCTGCGCCAAGCTGGTCAAACCCGGCGGCCACGTATTCTTCTCCACTATCAATCGCAACCCAAAGGCCTATCTTTTTGCTGTTCTCGGTGCGGAATATTTATTGAATCTACTGCCCAAGGGCACGCACGATTATGCCAAATTCATCCGTCCCGCCGAACTGGATGAGTGGTCGCGCAAGGCCGGCCTCAAGCTGCGCGATTTGACGGGCATGAGCTACCATCCGCTCACGCGCGCATATTCACTGGGCCGTGACATTGACGTCAATTATCTTGCCCACGGCATACGTCCCGATGCATAGCCTGCGTACCGTCCTGTTCGATCTGGATGGG
>JBDSTW010000006.1:0-7550 GCA_039928055.1 Gammaproteobacteria bacterium
CTCAGGTTAGACATTCTGCGCACGGCGCAAAGCATGCTCGGCAAGCCGTATCGGTACGGCGGCGCAAGCCCACGCGGTTTTGATTGCAGCGGCCTGGTTTACTACGCGTACGGCAGGGCGGGTATCAAAGTCCCGCGCACCGCCCGCGATCAATATCGACAAACCAGGACTTTGCGACCCGATCAATTGCTGCCCGGTGACGTGCTGTTTTTCCGCATCGACAGCCGCGATATTTCACATGTAGGGATCTATTTAGGCGGCAATACGTTTATCCATGCGCCGGTACGCGGCAAGCGCGTCGAGCGGGACAGTATAACCAGCTTGTACTGGAAGGCACATTTTGTAGGCGGCGGACGGTTAATTTAACAGGCTGCGCAGGGCGGGACGAAATATATAATTAATTTTAGTTCTTCAGGGTTTTGTGCGGATTAAGGTGAGCTTTGCGCCTAAACCGGAAGCATCATCAAACTATCTGTGGTACTTCCGCTGCCATCATCCTCACCGTGATCTGATTTCCAGGATGTCCATTGGGAATAAATAATTACGGATAGTCGAAGTGTGTCGTTTGCCAACGCACGCGCTCATTACGCAACCAAGGTATTTAAGCTATGCCTCTGTTTTACGGGCGATTACGTACCAGGATTCCGCTGTTTCCGCTACTCATCGCACTGCTTGTTCTGGGCATCTTTAGCGCGACCCGCATCGGGCTGGCGGTATATACGGGTTTTGACCTGGTTGGATTGTCCTTTTGGCCGGGCATTTTTGCCAAAGGACTTTGGTTTGACCTGGCGGTCATTGCAGTGCTCATTACGTCAGTATGCCTGTATGAAGCGGTGCTGCCGAACCGGTGGCGAGCGAGCCGCTGGCACGGCGCGCTGAGAATAGTCTGGCTATGGAGCGTAGTCTCGTTATTGTTGTTTGGCGCTGTCGCCGAGGCGACATTCTGGATCGAGTTCTTTACCCGCTTCAACTTCATTGCCGTGGACTATCTGCTTTACACGCACGAAGTCATCGGCAATATCCGCGAGTCCTATCCGGTGCGCGCGATACTGTTGGCCATCGGTGTGGTTGCCGCCGGTATCGTCTGGTTCATACGCCCCAGCGTTCGCGCCATTGATTCGGCGCCGGTCACGAGAGCTGGCCGCATTGCGCTCACCGTTGCGGCATTTTTGCTGCCGGTGCTCAGTGTCAGCCTGACCAACGTTGATCAAATGCAGGGACTGGGGAACGCCTATGCGGATGAACTGTCCGGCAACGGGCTGCTCACACTCGCAGCGGCGATGCGGCGCAACGAACTCGACTACGACAAGTTCTATCAAACGCTCCCGCAGACGGCAGCCGACACCACGCTAAAACGGCTGGCTGTCAAGCGCACGCCGTTGTCTGCCGTCCTTCAGCGCGCAACGGCCGCTGATGAAGCGGACGATCCTGTTCCGTTCACGAAACGGCCGCGCAATGTTGTACTCATCTCGGTCGAGAGCTTGTCGGCATCATTCCTTGGAGCCTATGGTTCGACTAAAGGGCTTACGCCCAATCTGGACCAACTGGCGCGCGACGGACTCAAATTCGAGCGCGTATTCGCCACAGGCACCCGGACGGCGCGCGGACTCGAAGCGCTATCTATCGGCACTCCGCCAGTGCCAGGGCAAGCCATCGTCCGCCGCCCCAATAACGAACATCTCACCACTGTCGGCGAGTTACTGGAACACCAGGGCTTTTCCACATTCTTTTTTTATGGCGGGTATGGTTATTTCGACAACATGAACGCCTACTTCGGGGCTAACGATTACCGGGTCGTGGATCGAACGGATTTCCCTAAAGAGACTGTGGTGTTCGAAAATGTTTGGGGGGTTGCCGATGAGGTGCTGTTCACTAATAGCATGGTGACGCTTGACCGGGAGGCCAGGCGAAACCGGCCGTTTTTTGCTCATATCATGACTACCTCAAACCATCGTCCCTACACCTATCCCGATGGACGGATCGAGATACCCTCGCCCGGAGGCCGTGATGGGGCGGTGAAATATACCGATTACGCAATCGGACAATTCATCAGCGACGCGAAGACCAAACCCTGGTTCAACGATACATTATTCGTGATCGTGGCGGATCATTGCGCCTCTGTCGCCGGCAAAAGCAAGCTCCCGGTGGAAAAATATCATATTCCGCTGATCTTCTATGCGCCTGCGCTGCTGAAGCCCGGCTCTTACGCGCCCATGGTGAGCCAGATTGATATTGCGCCGACGCTGATCGAGGTTCTCGGAAAAAAGGGCGATGACCACTTTTTCGGCCGCTCCTTTTTCGAGCAGGGCGAAAATCCAGAGCGGGTGTTCATCAGCAACTACCAGGAGTTGGGCTACCTGAGCCACGGCGTGTTGACCGTTTTGCTGCCGAAGCGCCGTGTCGAAAGCTTTCGTATTGACCCTGAAACCTATGCGGCAACCCCGGCCACCGTTGATCCGCAACTGTTGAATGAAGCGATAGCCTATTACCAGACCGCATCGCGCGCCTTCAAGTCAGGCGCCCTTCGCGAATCTGATCACCCTATGCCTAAATCAGCTCACTTTGCAGAACAGAAAATCACAAAATGGGGTCAAGTCTTACAATGACGCATCTGAGCAGCGAGTGCGTATGAAAGCCATCATTAACAAATGTGTCATTGCACGACCTGCCCCTTACGCGCTTTTATCGTGTTTGACAGGCAAGCCCGGAGTAGTATGATTTATTCATATCATTCTCTGTGGACCGCCTATGACAACCGCCGTCAAAAAGACCATCTCGCTTTCACCTAAGCTTGCCAAAGAGGCGGAAGAAATCGCGTGCGCCGAAGGCAAGACCCTGAGCGCCGTGATTCAAGACGCGCTACGGGCGGCGCGCGCGGCACGTCTTAAATCCGATCTGCGCGGCATTCAAGGCTACTGGAGCCGCAAGGCCAAGAAAAAGGGTCTCCTTGCATGACTCAACTCCCTTCATTTTCGCGTATTGACAAAAGTAACTTATAAGTTACCGTATAGACATGTCGCTACGACAGGTTAGCGAATACCTGGAGCCGGACGGTAAGTCACCGTTCAGTCGCTGGTTTAGTCGGCTTGATCCAGTGGCTGCGGCGAAAGTGGCTACAGCACTCTATCGGAGCAGGGCAACTTCTAAAATGTCAAACACTTGGCGAAGGGAATATCCGAATACAAAATTGATTTTGGCCCGGGTTACCGGATTTATTTCGGTCAGGTGGGTAATGCATTGGTCATTCTTCTGAGCGGTGGCAGCAAGAAGAACCAGCACAGGGATATTCAGTTGGCGCAGGACCGCTGGAGTAGTTATAAGGCGGCGAAGCGACTATCCAAAGATGCGAGGTGAATAATATGGCAATTACACGCGAGTTTCGGGAGACAGTTCTGGTCCGTGCGCAGCAGGATCGTCCGTTCCGTC
The DNA here is from genome assembly GCA_039928055.1 of Gammaproteobacteria bacterium. GTDB lineage: Bacteria > Pseudomonadota > Gammaproteobacteria > SURF-13 > SURF-13 > JBDSTW01. The sequence goes on from JBDSTW010000006.1 coordinate 3,427, forward strand.
GGGCGATGCTGACAGAGGCAGTCAATGAGTTACTTGCGGGTGATCTTGATGCCGGTAAAACCATGCTGCGTGACTACATCAACGCAACCATCACGTTTGACCGCTTGGCTGATCAACTCGACAAGCCCAGCAAGAGCCTTCAGCGCATGCTCGGCCCGCGCGGGAATCCGACAGCAGAAAACATTTTCGCCTTAATCAAGGCGCTACAGCAGACGGAGCGAGTCCAATTGCGAGTGGATGTAGCAAAGAAAGCGGCATAAGCAGCCGAACGCCGACTGCGATAACATCAATGATGAAACCTTGAAACAATTCGCCCCGTCGCCGGCTCAAGATACTGCGCGATGAGCCAGGCAACCGGATTCTCGAGTGCGCTGTTACCGGAAGGGCGGACGTGGTCGTAATAGGGGATCAGGCGATGCTGCGGTTAGGCGCTTATCGGAGCATCCGGATGCTGTTGTTGAAGGATTTCCCGGAAGTTGGACCGTTTGCTGCCGCACCGTTGTTGATTTCACATATTGAAAATATAAACAATATTGTTTATACTCGTGTGCGTTGAACAGCATGGAAGGCACATGAAGCAAAGCGCGTTCAAGCGATGGCTCGCTGCTCAAGGGGCAACATTCAAGCAAGGCTCAAACCACTTGAAAGTCTACCTGAACGGCAGGCAGAGCACGTTGCCACGGCACCCAAGCCATGAAATAGGTGAGGGTCTGAGGCAGGCAATCTTGAAGCAGTTGGGATTGAAGTGAAGTGTGCCTACAACTTGATGGAGAGTTAAAAATGCGCTACCCCGTGGAAATCAAACCCGATGGTGAAGGCTGGATGGTGTCATTCCCGGACATTCCCGAGGCGTTAACCTCTGGAGCAACCCAGGAAGAGGCGTTGGCAATGGCGAAAGACGCGCTGGAAACGGCGCTGGATTTCTATTTTGACGATAAGCGCGAGGTTCCCGCGCCGTCAAGGCTGAAGCGTGGTCAGCCGGTTATCGAGTTGTCGGCCAGCCTGTCGGCCAAGGTGTTGCTGCTTAACGAAATGGTGCGTCAAAAGATACGTCCCGCAGAACTTGCGCGCCGCCTGCACACTACCGCTCAAGAGGTCAACCGATTGACCGATATAAGGCACACTACGCGTATCGATGGCATCGCTGCGGCCTTGCAAGCCCTCGGCAGGCGCCTCGATATACGCGTGGTCTGACAAGGTTGCCGCGCCGTTGACCTCCCTCCCGAAAAATCGTCTTCCCAGGGTGACATAGATTATCACTCACAAAGGAAAGGAAGATGATGAAGATACCGAGGCAGGAATACACGACCGAGTTCAAAGAGCTAGTGGTGAAGCAAGCCCGGGCTGGTCAAACGATAGGCGCGGTGGCAAAGGACTTGGGGCTGATTCACGTTATGCGTTCAGATAGGAGTAGAAATGAGCAGCCCGCAAGAACAGTTCAAGATCAATCTCAACCAAAACCTATGGGGGCTAGTGGTGGGTTTGGGTGCTTTGGGGGTTGCCGAACACTACAACCTTTGCACTCTGTTCTGGTTTTCAGTTGTTGTTTCGGTAATCATGGTTTCCTCTGTTGCGGTAACCACGCTTGCCTACACAGTCAATTACTGGAAAAATAAACAAGCGCGAGAGTAAACCGCATAACATATGTTCGAGGCGGGCGTGGTGAGACGATGCGCCGTTTCCTGTAAGATCAGCATATAATAATGGGGTACCTCAATCTGGCCCCGCTTTTCCACGAGGAACACTAGTGTTTGGAATGTTTGCGAAGGCAAATCTAACCCTGGCAGAGAGAGCGGCTTTAATGCTCACGCTTGTTCAGGCGAGCCTTATGGGCTATCTGAAACACAATCAATGGCTAAGCGAAGACCACCGTGCAACCGTTATTGATAACTGGCTCAAAAGAAACGATAGAAAAGCCGGTATAGCCTTTCGAGCAAAGATTTCCCGCGCTACAGACGAGATGTCGAGGTTTCTGGTGTCGACCCAAGACTCAGAAGATATTCGTGAGGTTTACGCTCTGCTAGACAAAGCTCAATATTCAAGACCAGGCGAATCTGCCGAGATAGATTACTTTCGGAATAAGATGTTGGGTGAATGCGAACGCTACGTCATAGCAAAAGGATTAGAGGCTTAATTTGCCGCCCTGACAAGTTGGAGAGCCCGCGTAGCCCGATGTAACAGGCTAATGGGGGGCATCACAACCTGTCCCCGGACGCCGCTGGTGAGGATGTGGCCACAAAAGCGGCTGGCCTATCTATTGAACAGGCCGGAGAGATAGTCAAGAAAGCGCTGAGCAGCCCCCTTATTAAGGGCGTTAAGGGCGCCCCTCGCATCCTCCTCACCAGGCCAGATGACCCATCCCTTCCATTTCACGCCCCCGCCGGGACGCCCGGGTTCCTCCACGGGAATGACATCTACCTGTTCCCATCCCGCCACAGTTCGGCGCTCGATCTTGAACAGACGGTGTTTCACGGTACCCTCCGCAGGCTAATGAGCCAAGAAGATTACTTTGCGCTTATGGCGGAACTGCGTGCCCCTAACCGCCACATTGATGAGCAAGGATAGCGTGCGCTGTGCGCACAATCAACGCTGGAAGATAGCCTGGAACATTTGGCGAAACTTAGGCTGCCATCTCCAGCCCGCGTAGGGCGCAATCATTATTGCGCCGAATGAAACAACCGGTGCAATGCGCTTCGCTTATTGGCACCCTACATACGCCTTACGCGCGTTTTATCTCAGTATCACCATCACCAATATCGCCACGCCGGCCGCAAGAATAACGGGGTCCGCTGCGCCACATATGCGTTAGGGCTTTTAGGGTTGCAGTACTGTAACCGTACTTGCCTTCATCAGGCGGCGGAATCCTTTGTCGAAAGTGACCAGATGCAGGTGGTGAGACTGTGCGGCAGCCGCAATCCAGGCATCCGGTATGGCGTTGCCGGTCAGGCCATGCCGCGCGCATAGCTGTTCGAACAGCGGCCATTCTTCCCCCAAGGGAAGCAACACCACACCGGGCGTATCCAGTAACGCCCGCAGAAAGGCTTGGGCAACTTCAATGGGGGTGGGCTCAACAAACACCTTCGGATGCGTCACCAGGCGTAGAAAGCCAGAGGCCACCATGGGCAGAATCGCCAAGGACCGCCCTGTGGCGCCGGCATCCAGCGCCGCTTCCAGCCAAGCCAGCGCCGGGACATGGTGCGGATGATCCTGGCGCGAAGCGGCTAGCAGGACATTTACATCAGGCGTCACGGCGCATCATCCGCCGCGTCGAGTAAGGCGCGATTGCTCAAGGTATCGGCAACCGTCGCTTGTAGCCCCCCTTTTCCGGCATAAACCGGAAGCGTGGGGCGATCCTGGTTGGCAGGCGTTACTGCTTTGCGCAGCCGCAACGCCAGCCCCTGCTCTATCAACCGGGTCAGGCTGGTATGCTCCTTAGCTGCCAGGGATTTGGCCTGAGTCATCAATACATCATCAATATCAAGCGTGGTCCTCATGATTTCCTCCGTCAGGTAGGATGCAGATTTATGCATAGATTACCTCTGGTAGACAAAGAGATCAAGCTTGTGAGACGCCCTGTGGTATTGGCGCGGGGTCAGGGTGTCTGAACAACGCAAGCATCATCGTCAGGGTCAGGCCTATACTTTATATAGGCTGCCATTTCCAGCGATTTGATGCCTCCATGCCCTAAGCTGATAGCAGCGTGAGATTGAAGGCGCGCTCCATCAGCCATACCAAGGCCAATCCGGCAATGGCCAGTGAGCCCAGAGCTAAGATAAAGCGTTGGTAAAACCAGGAGCGGCGTAGAACATAGGCCAAGGGCAAAAACACGCTAACGATGCTGAGTTGCCCGATTTCAACCCCCACATTGAATCCGACCAATGATAACAACAGTGCCTGTTTGAGTAGACCCAAGTCGACCAGTACGCTGGCAAAGCCAAAGCCGTGAATCAGACCAAAGCCGAATGCCACCAGCCAAAGCCGCTTCTGCACCAGAGGAAAAATATTATTCAAGGCGGCCAGCACGATAGAGGCGGCGATAGTGGTCTCTACGAAGCGCGAGGGCAGTTGCACAATACTCAAGACCGCCAGCGAAAGGGTAATCGAATGCGCAAGCGTAAAAGCGG
>JBDSTW010000007.1:0-16056 GCA_039928055.1 Gammaproteobacteria bacterium
AGCGTGTGCGGCAGCAGCCTGTCCATGATGGACGCCGGTGTTCCGCTCAAGGCCCCGGTGGCGGGTATTGCCATGGGTCTCATCAAGGACGAAGATCGCTTTGCCGTGCTCAGCGATATTCTGGGCGATGAAGATCACCTCGGCGACATGGATTTCAAGGTTGCCGGCACCGCGCAGGGTGTTACCGCCTTGCAGATGGATATCAAGATCGACGGCATCACGCAGGAGATCATGGCGGCAGCGTTAAGCCAGGCCAAGCAGGGACGTTTACACATCCTCGAGATCATGAATCAGGCCATTGCCGCGCCGCGCAGTCAGATGTCCGACTTCGCCCCGCGCATCGTCACCTTCAAGATCAACCCGGACAAGATCCGCGACATCATCGGCAAGGGCGGTGTTACGATTCGCGCCATTACCGAGGAGACCGGTACCACTATCGATATTACCGATGACGGCACAGTCAAGATTGCCTCCGTGGACAATGCCGCCAGCCAGGAGGCGCGCCGCCGCATCGAGCAGATTACCGCGGACGTCGAGGTCGGAAAGATCTACGAAGGCCGCGTAGCAAAGCTGATGGACTTCGGCGCCTTCGTCACCATCCTGCCCGGCAAGGACGGCCTCGTGCATATCTCACAGATTTCCAACGAGCGCGTCGAGAATGTCAGCGACAAGCTCAAAGAAGGTGAATTGGTGCGCGTGAAGGTGTTGGAGATCGACAAGCAAGGCCGTATCCGCCTGAGCATCAAGGCCGTTGAGGAAGCGGTAATCGAGGTCTGATCCCATGACGTCCAGGCGCCAACGCCTGGACGTTTCTGTTCCCTATCGCGTTATGATGCAGCCTGCGTCTAAGCACAACATCTTCATGTCGCTGTTACTAACCTCGAGTAAAATTGTCTTCTGGGCAGGAGCACTGCGCTGAGCCGACTACGTGTCGAAGGCCTTGTTACGCACCACGTGGGTCCGCTAAGCCTGACCGTGCAGGACGAATGCGCCTGTCTGTCAGGCCCGTCGGGCGCGGGCAAGACCTTGCTGCTGCGTGCAATCGTCGATCTCGACCCTCATCAGGGGCAGGTGTTTCTCGACGAGGTCGAGTGCAATGATTTTAACGCCTCCGACTGGCGCCGCCGGGTAGGGCTGTTGCCCGCCGAGAGTCAGTGGTGGCGCGATCGGGTCGGTGAGCATTTTGCAGAGCTTGATCAAGACCTGCTGATAAGGCTCAATTTCGACGCTGATGTGCTGCACTGGCAGGTCAATCGTCTATCGAGCGGCGAACGGCAGCGCCTGGCCTTGGTGCGTATGCTGTGCCTGCGCCCTCAGGTGTTGCTATTGGACGAACCGACGGCAAGCCTGGACCCGGACAATGTGCGCTGCGTGGAAGAGGTCATAGCCCATTACCGTCATCGAACCGGCGCAGCCGTTTTGTGGGTCAGCCACGATCCCGAGCAGATACAGCGCGTGGCCGCCCGCAGTTATTTTATAGAGCAGGGCAAGTTGCTGCCGGAGGCTGAGCCACTATGAACCTCATCGCGCTAAGCCCGGCGGACCTTTTTCTCGCCGCGGCATTAGTGTTGCTGCTCGCGGGTTTGTCGGTGCGCATGCAACTGGGCCTGACCCAGGACATCATCGTTGCCGCCGTGCGTACCACCGTGCAATTATTGCTCATCGGCATGGTACTCAAGGCACTGTTTGCCCATGTCAATCTGGCCTGGGTAATCATCATCGCCCTGGTCATGCTGCTGGTCGCGGGGCGTGAGGTGGTGGCGCGGCAGAATCGCGGTTTGGCCGGCTGGTGGGGGTTTGGCATAGGCACGGTCTCAATGTTCATATCCTCTTTTTCCGTTACCTTGCTGGCCTTGATCGTGATTATCGGCACCGATCCCTGGTATACCCCGCAATATGCGATTCCGCTGCTGGGCATGATGTTGGGCAATACGATGAGCGGCGTTACGCTGGGTATGGACCGCTTGACGCAGGCCTCGTGGCAGCAGCGCAGTATTATCGAGGCGCGTTTAATGCTGGGTCAGAATTGGGCGCAGACCATCGGCGACATCCGCCGTGAGAGCACGCGCGTGGGCTTGATCCCCATAATCAACGCCATGGCGACCGCCGGGATCGTGAGCCTGCCGGGCATGATGACCGGCCAGATCCTGGCCGGCAGCCCGCCGCTGGAGGCGGTTAAGTATCAGATCCTGGTCATGTTCCTGATTACCGCGGGCACCGGGTTCGGCACCATGGCGGCGGTGTGGATGAGTTCGCGGCGCTTGTTCGATGAACGCCAGCGTTTGCGCCTCGATCATTTGCGCGTAAAGTAAGCGCGAGCCGTTTTCGCGTATAACGAGGGGGGATGCAATGCAACGATCGACGCTGATGTTGATTTTAGTTTTGGCAGCACCGCTGACACTGTCCGCTGCCGGGGTCTATAAATGGGTCGACGCGGAAGGCAAGGTTCACTACAGCGATCGCCCGGGGAATGCCGCGGCAGAACAAGTGCCTCTGAAAGCCGCCCCGCCGCCTGATCCGACCCGTCAGCAGCGCCAGGAGAAAACCAACAAGTTTCTCCAGATTCGGGAAGATGAGCGCAAGCAAAGCGAGGAAGATGCGGTCAAGGCGAAACAAACCCAAAAGGAACGTGAGCAGCAGTGCCTGCATGCCAAGGCTAAACTGAGAGATTATGAACGCGCGCGTTACCTGTATAACCCCGAAGAGGGCGATAAGGAAACAATACTTTCGGATGCCGAGCGGAATGCGGCGACGGGGGAAGTTAAAAAATCGATTGAAGAACTATGTGATTAACGGGCATGCCCAGGCGATGTTCAGGGGACACACCTAGGGAAAGCTTAACACCACCGCGATGTAGCTCACGTACAGTACCCCGTTCACGCTTACATGCCAGACGCGCAACTGGCCGCGCTGCAGCATGAGGCGTATCCAGAGCGCCGCCGCCAAGGTCACCATCACTCCGAGCACCACGTCCAGGCGCGGCCCCCAGGGCGTGAGCATGATGCCGATGGCGGGCAACAGCGTGCCCTGAAACACCATCGCGCCGGTGATGTTACCGAAGGCGAGGGTGTCCTTGCGTTTGCGTATCCACAGGATGCTGTTGACCTTTTCCGGCAACTCGGTGGCGATGGGGATAATCAGCAGCGACAGCAACAGTGCCGAGATGCCGATCAGCGGCGCGACTTCTTCGATACCATGTATGAAGCCCTTGGCGCCCAGTATCAGCAGTGTCAGGCCCAGACCCAGCTGAAGATAGATCACCGGATAGTTGAGCGGCAGCCCCATGCGGCATAGCAGCATGACGCCATGGGCTGCTGTGGCATGGCCGTCCTGCACCAACTTGCTGGAGGCGCGCAGGGTGAGCAGGATGTAAATAAAGTAGACCAACACCAAGCCGAAACCAATGGCGATGCGGATAACGTCGAATTCGCGCGGAATGAACAGGGCGATGGCGGCGAGTGAAAAGGCGAGTAGAAAGAAGTTAAGGTCGCGCGTGAGGCCGGTTTTTTCCGGCGTGAAGTGGCCGTTTATCCCGCGGGTTTTCACAGTGACCACCAGCAGCAGGAACAGGGTGAGCGTGGACAGCATGAGCGGCGCGCCGAGGATGGCACCGACGCCTATTTCGTGGTTGAGTTCCATGTTGTCCGTGCCCGCGAAGATGGCAAGGATCGGCACCATGGTTTCCGGCAGCGCGGTACCGACGGCGGCGAACAGCGAGCCCACCACACCCTCGGATATTTTCAGGCGTTCGCCGAGGTGCTCCAGGGCGTTGCAGAAGATTTCCGCCGCCACCAGAATCAGCAGCAGCATGAGAATGAGGGTAGCGAAGATCATGGAGTAGGTCCGGGTTAACTAAAGTCGGCCTATTCTAGGGGATCGGGGCGGGGCGGTAAATGTAAACGATAAAATAATGGGTGCATTTTGCTATTATGGGCGCTCATTTGTAACCAAGGGCCGAGGCATGAGTAAAACCGTTAACCTGTTTGAGAAATTTATCCTTGGGAGCCGCTGGCTGCAGGCGCCGCTCTATGCGGGCCTGATTGTCGCCCAAGGCGTTTATGTCTACCACTTTTTGGTGGAGGTGGCCCACCTGGTTGTAAAGACCACCAGCTTGACAGAAGTCCAGATCATGCTCATCGTGCTGGGGCTTATTGACGTGGTGATGATCGCCAATCTGTTGATTATGGTCATCATCGGTGGCTACGAGATCTTCGTCTCGCGGCTTCAGTTACAGGATCACCCGGATAGACCTGAGTGGCTTTCTCATGTGAGCGCGGGGACGCTCAAGGTCAAGCTGGCGATGGCCCTGATCGGCATCTCTTCCATCCATCTGCTCAAGACCTTTATCAATGCGTCGGAGTTATCGGAAGCCACTATCAAGTGGCAGGTGATCATCCATCTCACCTTTGTGATCTCGGCGGTGGCTCTGGCCTATACCGATAAGTTGCTGGTCAGTCCTGCCAAAGCCGGCCACTAAAATTTACCGCAGAGGAAAACATTAAAACGTTTTGGTTTTGCTCTGCGTCCTCTGCGGTAATACGTTGTGTTAGCCTTCCGTGGCCGCAGCAGGTCCTGCAATCGCAGAATGGGGAAAATCACAACTGAACGTGCTGCCCTTGCCGAGCTGACTTTCGATATGCAACTGGGCCGCGTGCCGGTTAAGCACATGCTTGACAATAGCCAGGCCCAAACCGGTGCCGCCGCGTTGCCGCGAGCGGCCTGCATCGACCCGATAAAAGCGCTCGGTCAGGCGCGGCAAATGATGCGGGGCAATACCATCGCCGCTATCACGGATAACCCAGTGCGCGCCGTGCTCATCCTCAAACCAGCGAATACTGATCGCGCCGCCGGGGGGCGTGTACTGCACGGCATTAAAGGTCAGGTTGGAGAAGGCACTGTGCAACTCATCATAGTTGCCGCGCAGCCACAACTGCGCATCCGCCTCAAGCTCGATGCGATGCTGGCGTTCCCCGCTAAGCGTATGAGCCTCGCGCACGAGATTATTCGACATCTCGGTAACATTGATAGGGGCTTGAAGGGGGGGCTGCTGATCTATTTCAAGCCGCGCCAGCATTAACAGGTCGTTAACCAGATTCTGCATACGCGCGGTTTGCTGCTTCATGAGCTGCAGGGGGCGGGCCCACGCTTGTGGACATTCATGCGCGGCCTCGTTCATTGTTTCTAAAAAGCCATTAACCACGGTCAGCGGAGTGCGCAGCTCATGCGAGACGTTGGCGACAAAATCGCGCCGCACCTGCTCCAGGCGCTGGATGCGTGTGATGTCGCGCGCTACCAACAAGCGTTTCTCCTCCCCATAAGGGACCACAAGCGCCGCCAGCAGGACACTCGGATCGGCAGGCGAGGGCAGCTCCACGGTTTTTGAGTAATCACCGGCCGCCATGAACTCAATAAATTTGGGATGACGCACCAGGTTGGCGATGCGCTGCCCGGCATCATGAGGCCAGCGCAGGCCCAGCATCCGGTGGGCTGCATCGTTAAACCACTCGATCTCACCGTCGGTACTCAATACCACGGTGGCATCGGGGAGCGCGGAGGTCGCCTCCTGAAAACGGTTGAGCATCTGGGTGAGCTTGCGCTTACGTTTGCGATTGCGTACCTGCAGGCGGTGTATCCCGTTAAATACCTCACCCCACAGACCGCGCGAGGCCGGCGGCTGGAATTTTTTCCCCTCCCTGAGCCAGCGCTGCAGGCGGCTCAAGTTGATGAGATGCCAGCCCAGGTAGGCAAGCAGACCCACGAGTAAAAACAGCAGCGGATAGCCGACGATCAGGCCGGCAATAATGGCGATAAGGGCAAATCCCAAAACGTACCAGAGTTCGTCCAGCCAGCTCGAAAACACGGTAATACCTCAGGAGTTGCGCTTGGTTTTAATAGGGGAAGGCGGGGAGAAGTGTAGCAATAAACCGCTTAAATCCAAACTGACCGGATGTCAGAATACATCTCAAGGTACCACACATAAATATCCCCTCTTCGCAATCGAAGAGGGGATAAGGTGATGGTTACTTGCTTACAGCAGCGGCACGATCAGCAGGGCCACGATGTTCATGATCTTGATCATCGGATTAATGGCCGGGCCTGCCGTGTCTTTATAGGGGTCGCCGACGGTATCGCCGGTCACCGCGGCCTTGTGTGCCTCGGATCCCTTGCCGCCATGATGATCGTCCTCAATATATTTCTTGGCATTATCCCAGGCGCCGCCACCGGCGGTCATGGAAATGGCCACGAACAGGCCGGTCACGATCGAACCGAGCAATAGACCGCCCAATGCCTGCGGTCCGAGCACCAAGCCGACGACCACCGGCACCAGCACCGGCAGTAACGAAGGTATGATCATCTCTTTAATAGCAGCCGTGGTCAGCATGCCTACCGCGCGCGAGTAATCGGGCTTGGCGGTGCCGGCCATGATGCCGGGGATCTCGCGAAACTGGCGGCGCACCTCGACGACTACCGAGCCGGCGGCGCGTCCCACCGCTTCCATGGCCATGGCGCCGAACAGGTAGGGCACCAGGCCACCGATCAGGAGGCCGATGATGACCATGTGATCGGACAGATCGAAGAGTTGCTTGATCCCCAGGTGATTATCCAGTTCATGCGTGAAGTCGGCAAACAACACCAGCGCGGCGAGACCGGCGGAGCCGATCGCATAACCCTTGGTGACCGCCTTGGTGGTGTTGCCCACCGCATCGAGCGGGTCGGTGATGTCGCGCACCTCTTTGGGCAGGCCCGCCATCTGGGCAATGCCGCCGGCATTGTCGGTGATTGGGCCGTAGGCATCGAGCGCGACGATAATGCCCGCCATCGACAGCATGGAGGTGACTGCCACGGCGATACCGTACAGCTCGGCGAGTTCATAGGCGCCCCAGATACCCAGGCAGATGACCAGCACCGGTGCCGTGGTAGACTTCATCGAGATGGCGAGCCCCGCAATGATATTGGTGGCATGGCCGGTGGTGGAGGCGGCGGCGATGTATTGCACGGGTTTGTATTCAGTGGCCGTGTAATATTCGGTGATCACCACCAGGGCGCCGGTGACGACCAGGCCGATCAGCGCCGCGCCATACAGGTTCATCACGCTATAGGAGCCATTGTCGGCCATGAACATCTGCGTGACCGGATAGAAGGCGATTGCCGAGAGTACCGCCGCGACGATCAGGCCGCGATACAGGGCATTCATGATCTTGCCGCCCTCGCGCGCGTTGACGAAGAAGGTGCCGATGATCGAGGCAATGATGGACACACCGCCCAGTACCAGCGGGTACAGCACCGCGTTGGCGCCCGCCGTGGTGAGCACCAGGCTGCCGAGCAGCATGGTGGCGATGATGGTGACGGCATAGGTTTCAAACAGGTCCGCTGCCATGCCTGCGCAATCGCCGACATTGTCGCCCACGTTATCCGCGATTACCGCCGGGTTGCGCGGGTCATCTTCGGGAATGCCGGCCTCGACCTTACCGACCAAGTCGGCGCCGACGTCAGCGCCCTTGGTGAAGATGCCGCCGCCCAAACGCGCGAAGATGGAGATGAGCGAGCCGCCGAAGGCCAGACCGATCAGCGGGGTGAGGCTCACGGCCTGTCCGGCCGGGGTGATGGAGGAAAGATAGGCGTAATAACCGGCCACACCCAATAACCCCAAGCCCACCACCAGCATGCCGGTAATTGCGCCGCCGCGGAAGGCTACCTGCAAGGCGGCATTGATACCGTTGCGCGCCGCCTCGGCGGTGCGCACATTGGCGCGTACCGAGATATGCATGCCGATATAGCCCGCGGCACCCGACAGGATGGCGCCGATGGCAAAACCTATCGCCGTTTTCCAGCCTAACTCAGGGACAAAGCCGATGATGAGAAACAGGATGATGCCGACCAGACCGATGGCCGTGTACTGCTTGTTAAGATAGGCCGAAGCGCCTTCTTGAATGGCCGCGGCAATTTCGCGCATTCGCTCATTGCCGGGGGATTTATCTAATATCCATTTAACCGATACGGCGCCATAGATTAAGGCCACTATGGCAGATAACAACGCAAATATAAGGCCACCGGACATTACATACCCTCCATTATTGAATGGTTAGTTTTAAGGACAACTTACTTTTATCACCCCGGAAGGGCTGGTAAATCTTAAGGGATGTCGGTCGTTTGCGGTTGTGTAGTTATCGCCGCTTTATATGCCAGGCTCTTGATCCCCCATCAGTCTTGTACTGCGCTTGCCTTTACCCGCCCCAGTATCCCGAATAGGGGAGGATCAAGTAAAGCAGTAATGGGTGCTACGACTATTTTTTCATCACAAATTTACCTTTGAGCTTTTTAGGTACCGCTACGTTCTTCAGTGTTACATAGTCGGGCAGGCCGTTCTTATAAGGCGGGTAATCCTCGCCCGCGATCAAGGGCAGTAGATAACGCCGGCATTTCTCGGTAATCCCGAAGCCGTCCCTGGTAATAAAGTCGCGCGGCATTTTTTTCTCCACATTGGCCACGTCGGCGAGATTGGCATAGCCGATGGTCCAGCGATAAGGCTTGTCGGACTTGCGCACGATGGTCGGCATCACCGCATTCTTGCCCTTCAGGGCCAACTCCACTGCCGCCTTGCCCAGGGCATAGGCCTGCTCGACGTCGGTCTTCGAGGCGATATGGCGCGCCGCGCGCTGCAAATAGTCGGCGACCGCCCAGTGGTATTTATAGCCCAGCTTATCTTTCACCAGATTGGCGACCACCGGGGCCACGCCGCCCAGTTGCGCGTGACCGAAGGCATCCACGCCGCCGGCCTCGGCCAGGAACTTGCCGTCCTTATTCTTCACGCCCTCGGATACCACGATTGCGCAGTAGCCGTATTTCTTGACCGTCTTGTCGACGCGCTCAAGAAATTTGTCTTGCTCGAACACCAACTCGGGGAACAATAGAATGTGCGGGGCATCGCCTTCCTTCTCGGCGGCCAGCCCACCTGCGGCGGTAATCCAACCGGCATGGCGGCCCATCACCTCCATAATAAATATCTTGGTGGAGGTTTTGGCCATGGAGGCGACATCGAAACCCGCCTCGCGGATGGACACCGCCACATACTTGGCCACCGAGCCGAAACCGGGGCAGCAATCGGTGATGGGCAGGTCGTTGTCCACCGTCTTGGGCACGCCCACACAGATCATCGGGTAACCCAGCTTCGCGCCGATCTGCGAAACCTTATGGGCGGTATCCTGTGAATCACCGCCGCCGTTATAAAAGAAATAGCCGATGTTATGGGCCTTGAACACCTCGATGAGCCGCTCATACTCGGCCTTGTTCTGCTCCAGCCCTTTGAGTTTGTAGCGGCAGGAACCGAACGCACCGGCGGGCGTATAGCGCAGCGCAGCGATGTTCTTGGCCGATTCCTTGCTGGTGTCGATCAAGTCTTCGGTGAGCGCGCCGATAATACCGTTGCGCCCGGCATAGACCTTGCCGATCTTGTCCTTGTGCTTGCGTGCGGTCTCAATCAAACCACAGGCCGAGGCGTTAATCACGGCGGTCACGCCGCCGGATTGAGCATAGAAGGCATTTTTTTTGGGCATAGGTAAAGATCTCAGAAGGCGGTAGGAGAAAAATGTGCAGGCATGCGTAACTATGCGGCGCCGGTAGCGGAATTTAAGGTTGTCGCTGCCGATCGGGCAGCAAATTTTTGCCTGGGCTCCACGACGGCGTCGAAAAAAATAGTCGGATCGCCGGGTGAAGGTATCGAAAATTTACGGCAGTAATTCTTCAACATCGTAGCGGCCTTTTATTCTGTTTTCTAAAAAACGCGGCTTTAATTTCGAGTGTGTCCCACCAAAAAATTTGGCTAAGGATACTCTAAATCGAAATTTTTTTCATAGAGTAAGTTGACTTATGCATTAATCTCAGAGTAGCTTAACGCGTGGCGTGAATCCGGGCGCTGAAAAACAGCTTCATGATTCGCGTAAAGTAGCAGAAAAAATGGTGATAAAAATTAAATCAGCAAACACCACAACAGAAGGTATGAGCCGCATGAGAATTATTTTGCTGGGGGCGCCGGGCTCTGGAAAAGGCACACAGGCCAAATTATTGGCCGATCGATTTAAGGTTCCGCAAGTCTCAACCGGGGATTTATTGAGAGCTGCGGTTGCCGCTTCAAGCCCATTGGGCAAGCAGGCCAGGGCCGCAATGGACGCGGGCCAGCTGGTTTCCGATGACATCGTGTTGGGCATGATCGAGGAGCGATTGGCCGCGCCTGACGCCAAAAAGGGTTTTATCCTCGATGGATTTCCCCGCAATCTGCAACAGGCCGAGGCGCTTGACGCCATGTTGGAAAAACTGGGTCAACCGATCCAGGCCGCCATTCTCATCGATGTCGATTTCGATATTCTCATGCAACGGCTTACCGGGCGCCGCACCTGCGGGTCGTGCGGCCAGATGTACAACGTTTATACCTCCCCTCCGAAGCTTGATGACAAATGTGACAAATGCGGGGGGAATTTACGCCACCGCGCCGATGACAATGAAGAAACCATCGGCAGCCGCCTGCGTATATATGAATCGCACACCGCCCCCTTGAGCACCTATTACCGTAATCAAGGCAAGCTGCGCACGGTGCAGGGTGTCGGCGAAATTGCAGATATTTTTCAGGCTATACGCAAGGTGGCTGATGAAATGGCCCACGCCAAAAGCACCACGGCCGGAAAAATAACCACACCCGCTCAGACTCCTGTTCGCCCTGTCGGCGGGAAGATCACCCCCACAAAAACCAAGAATAAAGTCGTGAAAACGGCCCCCCCCGCAGTCGCTGTAGCTCCAAAGAAGTCAACAACGAAGAAGGCGTCCATTAACAAGGCGCTAATAAAGAAGGCAACCGTAAAGAAGGCAACCACGAAGAAGGAGGTACCCAAGAAAATGGCAACCAAGAAACCCGCTGCGAAGGCAGCATCGAAAAAACCGGCAGCTAAAAAGGCTGCTCCCAAGAAGGCAGCAGTTAAAAAGGCAGCCCCAAAGAAGAAGGTGGCCGCTAAAAAGGCCGCTCCGAAGAAGGTCGTGAGGAAGGCTGCACCTAAAAAGGCAGCGGTCAAAAAGGCTGCGCCAAAGAAGGCAACAGCTAAAAAATCAGCCAAGAAGAAAGCGGCACCCAAAAAGGCTGCTTCCAAGGCCAAGAAGTAATTTGAGTTGTTAGTTCTTCCCAAGGGGCCGGTTTACTGTTCGGGCCGGCCCTGGCGGAATAACAATAACAAACTCGCTGTAAAATTAAGCGGCTTCGGCCGCTTTTTTTATTCTTAAAAAATGTAGGGCATCCTCGGATAGGCCTATCGGTTATCGGCTCAGTTTACCGCCTTTGCTTTTACGGTAATTGCTCATCTTTAGGGCTTAAGGACGATTTACATTAGAATGTCGCTATGAAATTCATTGATGAGGCAAAGATTCAGGTTGAGGCCGGCAACGGCGGCGCCGGCTGTGCAAGCTTTCGCCGGGAAAAGTACATTCCGTTCGGCGGACCCAACGGCGGCGATGGCGGTGATGGGGGAAGTATTTACCTCGTGGCCAATCCCAGTATCAATACGTTGATCGATTTTCGCTATAAACGTATATTTCGCGCCCAGCCGGGCCAAAACGGCATGGGTAGCGACTGTACCGGCCGTAGCGGCGAGGATACTTATATCCAGGTGCCGGTCGGCACCACGATTATCGCCTTGCTGGATGAGGACAATGAAGAGGTGATGGGCGATTTAGTCGAGCCGGGCCAAACCTTGCTGGTCGCCCGCGGCGGATTTCACGGCCTGGGCAACGCGCGTTTCAAGAGCAGCACCAATCGTGCGCCGCGCCAAACGACGCCGGGTACGCCGGGCGAGGTGCGCACCCTGCGCCTGGAATTGAAATTGCTCGCAGATGTGGGGTTGCTCGGCATGCCTAATGCGGGCAAATCGACCTTTATCCGTGCGGTATCGGCGGCGCGTCCCAAGGTCGCGGATTACCCGTTCACCACCTTGCAGCCGCATTTAGGTGTGGTCAGCGTCGAAGCGCACCGCAGTTTCGTCATTGCCGATATCCCCGGTCTCATCGAAGGGGCCGCTGAAGGCGCGGGCCTGGGGATACAATTTTTAAAACACTTATCGCGCACGAGTTTGCTGCTGCACCTGGTCGATATCGCCCCATCCGGCGACCACTCGGACCCGGTAGAGGACATTCGCACGATCGAGATCGAGCTGGAAAAATACAGCCCTGAACTGGCGGGGCGCGAACGCTGGTTGGTACTCAACAAGACCGATTTACTCGACCCCGATGCGCGCGAGGCCCGCTGCCGCGAGATTATCGCACGCCTGGATTGGCAAGGCCCGGTCTTCTCCATCTCGGCGATACAGGGCGAGGGTTGCCGCGAACTCAGCTTCCGCATCATGGAATATCTTGAACAAACAGCTACAAGAGAAAAGATACAAGAGAAAAGCGGGGCGGAATGAAACCGGTATTAACACGTGCTTATCGTTTACTTTACTCTGTGCTCTGATTCCCTATGAATAATCGACAACGTCTTGGCACGGCGCGCCGCTGGGTTATCAAGATCGGCAGTTCCCTGCTTACCAATGATGGCCGCGGCCTGGACGCCCGGGCGATCCAGAACTGGGTGGAGCAAATGGTGTGCCTGCGCGAGCGCGGCGTGGAGCTGGTGCTGGTGTCTTCCGGCGCGGTGGCCGAAGGCATGAAACGCCTGGGCTGGACACAGCGCCCGAGCGCCGTGCACGAGTTGCAGGCGGCGGCGGCGGTCGGGCAAATGGGTCTGGTGCAGGCCTACGAGTCGCGTTTTCAAATCCACGGCATCCACACCGCCCAGATACTCCTGACGCATGAGGACCTGTCGAATCGCAAGCGTTATCTCAACGCGCGCAGCACCCTGCGTACGCTGTTGAGCCTGGGGGCCGTGCCGGTCATCAACGAGAACGATACGGTCGCCACGGAGGAGATCCGCGTCGGCGACAACGATACCTTGGCGGCCCTGGTGACCAACCTCGTTGAGGCGGAGCTATTGCTGATTCTTACCGATCAGGCGGGCATGTTTGACAGTGACCCGCGCCAGGATGCAAACGCCAAATTAATTGAAGAGGCCTATGCGGGCGATGTGCAACTGGAGCTTATGGCAGGCGGCAAGTCAGGCGCCTTGGGCCGCGGCGGCATGTTGACCAAGGTACAGGCAGCGACGCGCGCCGCGCGCTCCGGCGCCGCCACCATTATCGCCCCGGGACGCGAACCGCGCATCATTGAACGCATTGCCGCGGGCGAGACCATCGGCACCTTGCTATTGCCGCGCCAGGAACCTCTGGCGGCGCGTAAACGCTGGCTCGCGGGGCACCTGCAATTGCACGGCCGTCTGATGCTCGACGCGGGTGCGGCGAAGGTGTTGCGTGAGTCGGGGCGCAGCCTGCTCGCGGTCGGTGTGCTTGCGGTGGAGGGCGATTTCATGCGCGGCGAGATGGTGGCCTGTGTCGATCCCACGGGGAAGGAAATTGCCCGTGGGCTGGTTAATTACAGCGTCAGCGAGGCGCGCAAGATCATGCGCCAGCCCAGCGACAAGATCGAGGAGCTGCTGGGCTATGTGGACGAGCCCGAATTAATCCACCGCGATAATTTGATTTTGGTTTAACCTACCAGTGTAAAAACCTAACGCCAAGACGCTAAGATGCCAAGTTCCAAGTTCTCCCAAGACTTAAGGAATCTCTGATTTATTTGTCATTCCGGGCACAGCGTAGCGGAGACCCGGAATCCAGCGCTTTTAGTTCAATGACTTACTGGATTCCCGCGTGCGCGGGAATGACGGAAATGGAATTAATCAGAGTTTCCTTAATTTTTGCGTCTTTGCGTTCGATGTTTTTTGAAATAAGCCGTAGCTCGGATCAAGAGTAGGGGATCTTACAACTTATAACTTCAGCCTCCCCCGTTGAGCTGTTTTTGTAAAAACTCCGGCAAGACCATCGCCGCCTTGTGGATGTCTTTATGGTAGTAACGGGTCGCAAAGTCCTTGCGGGCGGCGGCTTCTTCGCGGAAGTGCGAGACCGGCTTGTCTTTGGCGGCCAGGGTCGCGCTCCACCAGCCGGAAGGATAGGTGCACTGCGGAAAATTCAAGGTGTGCACCGCGTTAAACCCGGCGCCGCGCAAGGCCTTGTGCATGGCTATGATCAGTTCCGCATGAAACAGCGGCGATTCGCTCTGCCCGACGATGAGCCCGCCCGGCTTCAAGGCGCGCCGGCAATCGGCGTAGAAAGCCTCGGAAAACAGGCCCGCCGCCGGACCGATCGGGTCCGTGCCATCGACAATAATGACGTCATAGCTTTGCGCGGCGGCCTCGGCTACCCATTTAATGCCATCGCCGAAGTTCATCTGGGCGCGCGGGTCGGTATTCGAGGCGCACAGTTCGGGGAAAAACTGCTCGGCCACGCGCGTTACGCGTTCATCCAACTCCACCTGCCAGACCTGCGCTACGCCTTTATGCTTAAGCACCTCGAGGAGCGTACCGCAATCGCCGCCGCCGATAATGAGCACCTGTTTCGGATCGGAGTGGGTAAACAGGACGGGATGCGACATCATCTCGTGATAAATAAAGTTGTCGCGGTCGGTCACCATAACCAGGCCGTCCAGGGTCATGAGCTTGCCAAAGCTCTCAGTCTCATAAATTTCGATGCGCTGATAAGCGGACTGCTCATCATGCAGCTTGCGCCGGATTTTTAATGAAATTGCCGAGCCCTGCGCATCCCATTCTTCGGTGAACCATTTATTATCTAAGGCCATGTGAGATTCCTGTTGGGTTAAGGTTCCGAGACGCGCGATAATAGCAAAAATATCGCCGGCAAGTTGCCGGTTGTTTACATTGACAGCCTTCTTAAAAGTTTACGGGAGTAATCATGGCGGATTGGACGATTCAGCAGGCGCGCGATGTCTATAACATTGCCCATTGGGGCGGCGGTTATTTCGATATCAATGAGCAGGGTCATCTCGCCGCGCATCCCGACCGCCAGGCCGATCGGCCCGGCATCGATCTCTATGATCTATCCGCACAGATCAAGGCCCTGGGCCTGTCGCTGCCGGTGCTGGTGCGTTTCTCGGATATTCTGCACCAGCGAGTAGATACCCTATGCAGCACCTTTGGGCGGGCCATGGCGGATGATGCCTATCAGGGTCATTTTACCGCCGTCTATCCGATCAAGGTTAATCAGCAACGCCGCGTTGTAGAAGAGATACTCAAGCACGGCGAAGACCGCGTGGGCCTGGAGGCCGGCAGCAAACCCGAGTTGATGGCGGTGCTGGCATTGTCGCATGCGCAGGGCGTCATCATCTGCAATGGTTATAAGGACCGTGAATACATTCGCCTGGCACTCATCGGAAAACAACTCGGACATCGCATATATATAGTCGTAGAACGATTTTGCGAGCTGGAGTTAATCATCGAAGAGGCGCGCAAACTCAATATTGCGCCGCTCATCGGCGTGCGTGTGCGCCTGGCCTCGATAGGCGCGGGCAAATGGCAGAATACCGGCGGTGAAAAATCGAAGTTCGGTTTATCGGCCACGCAGGTATTGCGCGTGGTGGCGCATTTGCGTGATGCCGGTATGCTGGATGCTTTGCAGTTGATGCATTTCCATTTAGGTTCGCAAATTGCCAATATCCACGATATCCAGCTCGGTATGCGCGAATGCGCGCGCTATTACGCCGAATTACGCAGGCAGGGCGTGAACATCAAATGCGTGGATGTCGGCGGCGGGCTGGGCGTGGATTACGACGGCACGCGCTCGCGCAATTTCTGCTCGATGAATTACAGCGTGCAGGAATACGCCAATAATGTCGTACATACGCTCTATGAAATCTGTGCAGATCAAAAGCTTCCGCACCCCGACATCATCACCGAATCCGGCCGTGCCATGACCGCCCATCATGCGATGTTGATTACCAACGTGATCGATAGCGAACAGGCGCTGAATCATGCCGAGATAGTGGCTGCGCGCAGCGATGAGCCGCGCATTATCCAGGACTTATGGCAAGGCCTGGCGACGCTCTCCGGCCGCTCGGCATTGGAGGCCTACCACGATG
>JBDSTW010000008.1:0-1724 GCA_039928055.1 Gammaproteobacteria bacterium
GTGATGAAATCCATGGCCGCGAAGCCTGAATCGGTGCGCAGGATTTCATCTACCAGGCTGACCTCCTCAAAGAAGTCCTGCCAATCGAAGGCCGACATCAGGCTCATGCTGGTGATGATATTGCGCACCGTCAGGTTAGCTGCCGCTTGTTTGGCGTGTTCAAGGGTCACGAACTCGTCCGCGTGTGTACCTTGTCCGGCCAGCCTGTTGTTCAACCATTGCAGGGCAGGTGTAATAGCCGGATCCTGGTGGCGCAGACGTTGTACGAGTTGCACCGCGAAGGCGGCCTGCAAGGGCCGGCCGTCATGGGCGCGCAGCGCCTCCTCCGCGGCCCGGGCCGACCGGCCGCCGAGTCCGAGCAATTCATCGGCGAGTGTGTCGGCCTCCTCACGTGCCATTTGCGAACCGACAATGCGCACGCTCAGTCGGCGCAGGTTTTCCACCATTACCCCGCGCAGGGTAATAGCCACCGCCCACAATTCCCCAATGGTAAGTATCTGCACGCGTTGATAAGCGCGCACAAAACGCATTAGCAGCTCAGGATCGAAGCGGCTATCGGTATGAGCTACAAAGGCCCAAGCCAAGCCATAGACGCGTGGATAACCGCGCAGATGCCCGTCCGCGAGTTTGGGCAATTCTTTGTAAAATTCCGGCGGCAGATGGTCGTGGATATCACGTAGCTGTTCTTCGACAATGTGGAAATTGTCGATCAGCCACTCGGCGGCGGGCGTAATGGCGCGCCGTTCGCGCACAGTCCTGGTAATTGCCCGGTATGCTTGCAGCAACACTTGGCCATTATCGTGCATCCGTGGAGCGAGCTTGATGCCCTTGCGCGGGTTTTTAGTCACCGTTTGCGCCGCCGCCAGGCTTTCCGCGTGGTGTTCGAGACGCTCCACGCTGAACAACTCGAAACGTATCGGCTCCTCGAACTCGCTAAAGGGATTGGCCGAAGACTTCGGATGACGCATAAAATTCATTATGTCTGACAGCATGCTGACTTAGATCCTTGATTTGTGACGATGTACGTGGCACGTGGGAAGCAGGCGCAGGATTACATCCGGGTGGCAATAGCAATGCCCGGCTGAATGGCCCTGTTTAAATGTGCAGCCTGCTGTGTGGTTCCAGCGGCGAAACTTCATTCAGAAGCAGGGCAGAAACGGGCAGGCATGGAGCATGATTCACTATTCCTTTAGTGGTGTTTCTTTTAGTGAGGTGGCCCGAGCATAGCCGGTATATGTACAACACGCTGGCGGTGCGTCGGCAAGCAGGCAGAGTTTCGCAAACTTGGGATGACTGCACAACCCTTGGCCCGAGCTTGGGTTAGTTTACTATAATCAGCCTCGTAAAGGCCCGCAGGCCTGTCGCCGGGCAGCGTCTCAATTTGAGAAGCAAGGCTTTATACAGATTCACCCCGCGCGGTGTTGATGTAAGTTCGTTTCAGCGGCCAAATCTTTATGATCGAAGGCGCCACTCCAATCCGCGTCGAGCTAATAACGCCGCACCGTAAGCGGCATCCTGCTGGTCAGGACATATCATGGGTACGCCGACTAATTGCGAGCGTATTTTTGTCCACGCTGTGTTTACCGCGCCGCCGCCCGCGGTGCGCACTGAAACAGGATAAGGCGCCCCCAGATTGGCCAGCAGTTCATAACCACGTTGTTCGATGCGCGCCATGCCTTCCAGCATGGCTTGAAAAAATACCACATCATCGGCCGGGCGGGGGC
>JBDSTW010000009.1:0-2241 GCA_039928055.1 Gammaproteobacteria bacterium
GGCGCGCAGGCTATCATAGGAGTTTCGTGCTACGGCTCGCTGGAGCTTGCCTTGCAGGCGCAGGCCGCCGGTGCGGACTACGTTGCCTTTGGATCGTTTTACCCGTCGCACACCAAACCGCATGCCGCACCGGTGGCTATTGACGTGCTGATTCAGGCGCGGGCGCGGCTGCATATCCCGGTGGCCGCGATCGGCGGTATCACGCCAGAGCGCGGGGCCGCGCTGATTCAGGCCGGCGCCGATCTGCTGGCTGTCGTACACGGCATATTCGGCCAGCCGGATATTTATGCCGCAACACAACGTTATGCACAACTCTTTACCGATAAGGATTAAAAAATGACTCGCTCAGAGGTGCTGTTCATCGAGGCCCAGCAACATATCCCCGGGGGTGTGAATTCGCCGGTGCGCGCATTTCGCGGCGTGGGCGGCAATCCCTTGTTTTTCAGGCGCGGCGAGGGCGCTTACCTGATTGATGAGGATGATCGGCCGTATATCGATTACGTCGGTTCCTGGGGCCCGATGATCCTGGGCCATGCCCATCCCGAGGTCATCAAGGCCGTGCAAGAGGCCGCCGCCAAGGGCCTGGGTTTCGGCGCGCCGACGGTGATCGAAACGCGTATGGCCGACCAGGTTTGCGAACTCGTGCCGTCCATGGACATGGTGCGCATGGTCAGTTCCGGCACCGAGGCAACGATGAGCGCGATCCGCCTTGCGCGCGGGTACACGGGGCGCGACAAGATTGTTAAATTCGAGGGCTGCTATCACGGGCACTCGGATTCCCTGCTCATCAAGGCAGGCTCGGGCGCGCTTACCCTGGGCGTGCCGAGTTCGGCCGGCGTACCCGCAGCCCTGGCCGCGCACACCCTCACAGTGACTTACAACGATCTCGAACAAACACGCGCGGCCTTTGCCGAGTTCGGTGCGCAAATCGCCTGCATCATCGTCGAACCCGTGGCGGGAAATATGAATTGCGTGCCGCCTGTGCCCGGCTTTCTCGAAGGCCTGCGCGCGTTGTGCGACGAATATGAAAGCGTCCTGATTTTTGACGAGGTCATGACCGGCTTTCGCGTGGCTTTGGGCGGCGCGCAACAGCTTTATGGTATCGTTCCCGATCTTACCACCCTGGGTAAGGTGATCGGCGGTGGTCTGCCGGTTGCCGCCTTCGGCGGACGCAGGGAGATTATGCAAAAAATCGCCCCGCTGGGTCCGGTGTACCAGGCAGGCACTTTGTCCGGTAATCCAGTCACAATGGCGGCGGGTTTGGCGACGCTGAAGCTACTCATGCAGCCGGGTTTTTACGAGCGCCTCAGCACCGCCACAGAACGTCTGACGTCCGGGCTACAGGCCTGTGCCCGTACCGCAGGGATTCCTTTTAGCGTCAACCAGGTCGGCGGCATGTTCGGACTGTTTTTCACGCAGGCCGATAGCATCCACAATTTCGCGCAGGTTATGGACTGCGATGTGGCACGCTTCAAGATGTTTTTTCACGGCATGTTGGATGAGGGCGTGTATCTTGCCCCATCCGCCTTCGAGGCGGGCTTTGTATCGGCGGCGCACGGCGATGCCGAGATTGATGCAACGATTGCCGCGGCAACGCGGGTCATGGCGAAATTATAATGGCCAGTTTATACATCGGTTTTGTAAAGCGAGTAGACTAACCAGCGTAGTAGAAGTTAAATAGGAAGGACAACCTGAGGACTTTAACCATGGAAACAAACTTCACATTCAAGACAGCGGCGCTTATGACCTTGTTAAGCGCACCTTTTATTGTCAGTGGTTGCGGCGGAGGTGGCGGCGGCAGTTCCGGAACAGGCACTATGAGCCTTGCCGTAACCGATGCGCCTGTTGATGGCGCTACCAAAGTAGTTGTTGAATTTACCGGTGTGGAGGTTAAGTCAACCTCCGGGGGGCGCTTGAATTTTGATTTTCCCGCACCACGTCAAATTGACTTACTCGCCTTGAACGGCGGCGGTAGCGAGATTCTGCTCGATCAGGTCACCCTGCCCGCGGGCAACTACAACTTCCTGCGCCTGAAGGTGAATGCCCAGAATGACGGGGTTAATGACTCATTCATCGAATTGGATGATGGCTCTGTCCACGAACTGACGATTCCCACGGCCGACACCAGAGGTTTGCAGATCGGCAATCACTTTACGATTGCGGCGGGTGGCGAATCCGACTTCACCGTTGATTTCGACCTGCGCAAATCCGTAACCAACCCGCCCGGCCAGAACGGGGATT
>JBDSTW010000010.1:0-7763 GCA_039928055.1 Gammaproteobacteria bacterium
TGTATGCCTCGCCTGCGCGCATTCGCGCAGAAGTCGAAACCATTCTTGCCAGCTACGGACACGGCAATGGCCATGTATTTAATTTAGGCCACGGCATCCATCAGCACGTCGATCCCGACCGGGCAGCAGAACTCATCAATGCCGTGCACGAATTGAGCGTACCTTATCACCTTACATGATTAGCCGATGTGCGGCTGAGCGGAATGGAATTAATCAGAGTTTCCCTGGCACGGGCTTGCCCTAATCTTCACTCAGCGTAAAAAGATATTCCTGCATGCCATTGCGCAACAGAAAAGTCTTGTAGATCTTGAAACCGGGCATGAACTTGGCGAGGTTGGGCTCTTTATAACGCGTATTGACGCGCTCGGCGCCCGTAGCAGTAAGATAGCTTAAATTTTCCTGATCCAAAATTCTGAAATTGATCGGATGCTCGGGTACATATTGGCCGTTTGTGATCAGTGAAAAAAGCATCGCGCGGTGATTGCAAAATTTGCTCAGGTGGGAAACCAGTTTTTGCAGCTGATCACGGGGCAGGTAGTTAAACAGATCCCAGACAAAGATAATGTCAAAACGGGTGTCTTTTGTGTACGGCAGCATGTGTTCAAAACTTTTATTTACTTCATCGCCACCCTCTTCCAATGCTGATGGATCGGGCGAGTTTAAGGAGCCGTAGAGATCTTCTATCCATATTTTACGTGCGAAACGCGAATAGAAATCGACGTTCTCTTTAACGGCAGGCCCCAGATCCAAGACGGCATAGGTCTTGTCACCCCGCAGATTCTGGCACAGCATCTTGAGCGCTTGCGAACTCTGGGTTACCAGTTCCTGCGAGGCAACTTGATCGATATCCTGCTTCGCTTCCGTATTATTTGAAGGCGTCCAAGTCATCCCATGCGTGGGTTGGCTTTGGCTCCCTGCTCTCCCTTTTGTAATTGATCAAATGCGGATTTTACTGAGTCACCGCCGACTGTAACGGCCTTAATATCGGCTGCCATGGGGTTATGTGCCTGCATTTTCTCGGTCCCTTTGGGCTCCATGTCGATGCTGCCTTTGAACTTGGAGCCGTCTTCCAAGGTCACTCGCGGGGCAATAATGTCGCCGCGCACGCTGCTCGACTTACCCAGCACGATTTGCTCTTCGCCATAGAGCGTGCCCTGCACATCGCCCTCGATGGAAATAACCCGGGCACGCATCTCCGCGCGCACCACGCCTTTTTTTCCGACCGTGATCTTATGCTGTTTGAGATCGACCTTACCCTCGATGCGCCCCTCAATGATCAGATCTTCTCCGCCGCTTAAATCGCCTTTGATGGAAATGGTGGCACCTATACACGCGCCGCGCTCGCTACGGGTTGTTGCCTCCGGCACGGTATACGCCTGCGTATTGGAGTCAGATGAACGATCGGAATTGGTATCTTCTTTCTTCCACATATAAATTCCCCACTGTAATGTCTGGATTGGGCCATTAACTCTATTTATGTATCCTATGTAAGTCAAGGATGCGTTTAGACTTAGCAATCACCGGATGCAACGCACAGTCGATTTGCTAAACTGTGCTTTAAGGACACATGCATGCAATTAATAAGCCTATTAAACGATGGCAAGATTCATTCCAGTAGCGAGATCGCCGCGCGCCTCGGAATCAGCCGTAGCGGCGTATACAGGAAATTAAAATCGCTCATCAAGTTTGGACTCAGTATAAGTAGCGTGCGCGGCCGGGGTTACCGTTTGGAAAACCGCGTGGAATTGCTCTGTGCAGATGCCATACTGGATGCCCTCACCAGACCCGCGCAGGATATTGTTTCACATTTGGACATACTCGAGGAAATCGACTCGACGAATCTCTACCTCATGCGTAAGGCCGGCATGCAAGCGCCGAGCGGCTATGTGTGCCTGGCCGAATACCAGCATGCTGGGCGCGGCCGGCATGGACGCCGTTGGATAGCGTCGTACGCCAGTAATATCTGCCTTTCCTTGCTGTGGCGCTTCACGACCGGCTCACGTTCACTGACGGGCTTGAGCCTTGCCATAGGTGTTGCAGTTGCTCGTGCTCTGCAGGAAATAGGCGTCAGCGGAATCGGCCTGAAATGGCCCAATGATGTCATGTGGCAGGGACGCAAGCTGGCCGGCATTTTAATAGATACGGGCGGACAAACCTCCGGCGCCTGTCATGCCGTCATCGGCGTCGGCCTTAATGTTGCCATGCCGCTTGAGTATGAGACCGGCATCGATCAGGCCTGGGTCGATCTTCGAAAAATTCTCGGTCCTGATGTCAAGCGCAACCGGTGTGCCGGGGTTTTGCTGAAACAATTGTTAGCTGCGCTATGCGAATTTCAAACGGCGGGGCTTGCTACGTTTCGGCACGAATGGAAAAAGTTTGACGTGCTCGCCGGCGCGCGCGTGAGCTTACAACTGCCGCATGAAACTTTGGTTGGTACCGTTCAAGGTATTGATGATGACGGCTCGTTGCGGCTGCTGAGCAACGGCCTGATACGCAGCTATCCCTGCGGCGAGGTCAGTGTGCGGCGACTCAGGGATCACCGAACTCGAGATTGCGTTAGGGAAGAATTATCTTGAATCCTCACAGAACACTATTGATCGATGCAGGAAATAGCCGCATTAAATGGGCGTGGCTGGATAGTGAAGGCTTGCGTGAAACGGGCAGCTGCTTGCACACAGAGGACGCTTTTTTTCATCCGACCGATAGCATCTGGGCGCAAGTCGCACGGCCCGCACGCATCATCGCATCAAACGTAGCCGGTGCACGCTTTGCAGAAAAACTGACAGCTCATGCGCAACAGCACTGGCAGCTTCGCCCCGAATTTATTACACCCATCGCAGCGGCCTTCGGCATCACCAATGCCTATTCTGAGCCAGGCAGGCTTGGCGCCGACCGCTGGGCGGCTTTAATTGCGGCTTATCATTCCAATCCGGGGGCATGCTGTGTTGTGGATTGCGGTACCGCGATCACTATCGATGCGCTCTGCGCAGAGGGCAAACACCTGGGCGGCCTGATCCTGCCCGGTCTCACGATGATGCGTAGCGCACTGAGTAGTAATACGCAGGGCTTAGCTAATACAATAGATGAACCCACGGCGAACCTTGCCCCTTTCGCGCGGGACACCGCCGCGGCCATCACCAGCGGCGGCCTGTATGCCGTAGTTGCAGCTATTGACCGTATCGTGGCGGAGCAATGCGCGGCAGTGAAATTTAATACCCTTATCATTACCGGCGGCGATGCAGCGCGTATCCAGCCGCTGTTATCGGCAGAATATCATTACGAGCCCAATCTGGTGCTGCACGGTTTGGCAATAATTGCGAGGGAACAATCGTGAGGGAATTATTTATTTTTCTCGTCTTGGTGAATATGGTTTTTTTTGCCTGGCAGTACAATCGCGAAGAGCCCGGCTTCACCCCGTCTGCGCAGGAAATCTCGGCCGATAATAGCAAGCGGCTCGTTTTGCTACACGAACTCGATGCTGAGATGGCGAAAACGAATCCAGCATCACAATGAGCACAAAGAATGAAGGTTTCTGCAACGCTCAGAAAAATCTTTAGTGGGTAGTGGCTCCGATTGATCCTTGTCATCCTGAGCGCAGTGAAGGATCTTCTTGCACAGCCATTGGCTACCGAAAATCAGACCCTTCGCTATCGCTCAGGATGACAGTAAAAATTTCAAACTGAGCCACTATCCTTTAGTGGTTTAAATTGCCTTCTGTCTAACGAATCCCTAGAATGCGTGGCCGGATGACAATACTGCTGGCGTAGCTCAGTTGGCTGAGCCGCGCAGCGGCGAAGGCCGGTACAGGATGTACCGGCTGGGGCTTATACAAACTACTTTGCCCCGCCATGGATGGCAAAGCAGTTATCGAAATATGCTGGCGTAGCTCAGTTGGTAGAGCAGCTGATTTGTAATCAGCCGGTCGGGGGTTCGATTCCTCTCGCCAGCTCCAAAAAGAAGTATCTACTAAGGAAACTCTGATTAATCCCATTTCCGTCATTCCCGCGCACGCGGGAATCCAGCAAGTCGTTAAACTAAAAGCACTGGATTCCGGGTCTCCGCTACGCTGCGCCCGGAATGACGAATAAATCAGAGGCTCCCTAAGACATTCATTCTCCGGGTTTGCTCGACACGAACCAAACTGAGATAGAAGCTCTATCCTAAACCGTGGCGTTCGTTGATTAAGGTATCCCTTTTTGCGACGATAAATCCAGGCTGACGTGAATTATCGGCTTGAGGGCTGGTCAAAATTATGAAGCGTAAGTAATTGTATAAACAGGGAGGAACACATGGCCATAGGACCCGAAACCCAGCGCAGTAAGCCGCGAGAGTCACAGCACAAGGATAATCACGCCGATCCGGATAAATTTCCCACCATGCATAGCCGCAATTTGGTGCTCGGCGGGGCTATCGTCATCTTGGGCCTGATCCTGGGAGGCTTAATACTGGCTTATAATGTGCTGTACACGGAAACTCATCGGGCAGACGCCGTCCCGCCGAGTTCAGCGGTTCCGCTACGTCCCTAATACCCCGCGCCGTACTACATTTTCCTTAAGCACCGCTAAAGCGACCGACGGTTCAACTTTGTTTTATCCTGATGATTTTTATCAGTACACTGTAGTGGGCGTGAAGCCGGCTTAGGGAAGGGATATGCAATACAAAGATTACTATAAAATCCTGGGCGTTGACCGCAAGGCCTCAGTGGACGAGATCAAGAAGGCCTACCGGAAACTCGCGCGCAAATACCACCCCGATGTCTCCAAGGAACGTAATGCCGAGGATAAATTCAAGGAGATGGGTGAGGCCTATGAAGTGCTGAAGGCCCCGGAAAAGCGTGCCGCTTATGACCAACTGGGAAGTTATCAGACGGGCCAGAGCTTCCGTCCGCCCCCGGATTGGGAGCAGGCGTTTACCCGCGGCCACCGCGCCGATTATTCCAAAACGGATTTCAGTGATTTATTTTCCGAGCTGTTTGGCGGAGCCGGCGGTATGGGCGGTGCGCAAGCGGGGCGCAGTACGCGTGGCCGGGCTATGGGCGTGCCGGGTCAGACGTATGAGGCCACCGTGCATATCAGCCTCGAAGATGCCTATCGCGGCACCGAGATCACCTTGGAATTGACCGTGCCCGAGCACACGCAAGACGGCATACGGCGCGTGCCCAAAAATATCAATGTGCGCATCCCGAAAGGTGTCATTGACGGGCAGAAGCTCAAGGTTCCGGGCAAGGGCGGGCCGGGCATTAACGGCGGAGCCCATGGCGATCTGTTTCTTAATATCGTGCTGCACCCCCACCCCTTATTCAAGGCCAGCGATCACGACCTTATCCTTGAGGTACCCATAACGCCATGGGAGGCCGCCTTGGGCGCGAGCATCGAGATCCCCACAATGGATGGCAATGTACGCCTTAAAGTTAAGGAAGGTGCGCGCGCCGGTCAAAAATTCCGGCTCACCGGCAAGGGCCTGCCCAAGCCCGGCGGAGGGCATGGCGATTTGTATGCGCTCTTGCAAATTGTCACGCCCACCGTGCTCAGTTCAAGGGAAAAAGAACTCTTCGAAGAACTGGCGCAGGTCTCTACATTTAGTCCCCGCGCACATTTCAAGGGACTATAACTTCCTCATGACTTACCTTTGACCTCGGCCTATACTTGCGTCACTTGATATACTGACCGTGGCTTCAACCTCCCTGAAAATCAGGGTCGGAGAATGAACTAAAGTTCCGAATTAGCGGCATACCCTCATCACAAACAGAGCGCACTATGGCAACTCCATTCTTAAAAAAGATTTTGATAGTCGATGATGAGCATGATGTGTGCACCATGGCGCGGTTCGTTCTGGAGAAGATCGGTAATTTTGAGGTAAATGTTTGCGGCTCCGGTAGTGAGGCATTGGCCGCTGCGCAGAAGCTCAATCCCGACCTCATTTTGCTCGATGTGATGATGCCGGAAATGGACGGGCCGACCACGCTCAAGACCTTGAAGGCTACACCTGCAACATCTGCCATACCGGTGATCTTTCTAACCGGTAAGGTGCAGTCGCACGAAGTCGAGCAGTACAAAGAATTGGGCGCTATTGATGTAATCCCTAAGCCCTTCGATCCGATGACACTATCCGCCAGCGTGACCGGCATCTGGGATCTGCATCATCGCTTGTCAAACCCCGAGGGGGATTTGCAGGCACAACTTAATATCCTGCGCAAGGCGTACGTGGAGCAGGTGCCCGGCAAGATCGAACACATCCGGGAGAAATGGCGCATCTTGCACGACGATGCGGCCGGCAAGGAAACCTTAAAGGAATTATATCTGCTTGCGCATCGCCTGGCGGGATCCTGCGAGACCTTCGGCTTCAGCTCATTGCGAAAAAGCGCCTACAAACTGGAATTTTTATTCAGCAACATCGTAAAGGGCGCCAATTTCCCATCGGACGTAACGCGCGCCTTGGTCAACACCCTCTTGGATGAACTGGCGCTGGCGGGGTCCGAGCCGCCGCAACTCGAGCCCACGCAGCAAGTACAAAATATCCCTGTCCCTGCGCCACTGCCCCAGCCGGAGCAAGGCAAGCTGGTCTACCTAACCGGAAACGACGCCGCGCTGGCGCAGGACCTCACCCTGCAACTCAGTGATTTCGGCTATACCGTGGAGAGCTTCGGACATCTAGCCCATCTGGAAGAGGCCGCGCGTAAGGTCCCGCCAGATGCCTTGATAATGGAAAGCCGACTCGTCGAGGGCCACTTCAACGGCGGCGGGACCATAAAAAAGATTCAGCAGGGACGCACTACGCCTATCCCCGTCCTGTTTATCTCGGACCATACTGATGTCGACACGCGCCTGCGCGCGGTGCACGCCGGTGGGCATGCCTACTTCATCAAACCGTTGGACATTAAAGAGATGGCGGCCAAACTCGATAAACTCATATCGGATCAAATTCACGAGCCATACCGTATCCTGATTATCGAGGATGAGCCCAGTCTGGCGAAATATTATGCCGCGATTTTAGAGCAGGCCGGCATGGTCACCGCCGTGGCCGTTTGGGCGGCGGAAGTAGTTGAGGCCCTGGTAGAGTTCAAACCCGATCTGATATTGATGGATTTTTACCTGCCGGACTATAACGGGATCGATCTTGCAGGGATGATCCGCCAGCAAGAAATCTACGTCGGCATACCTATCGTGTTCCTCTCAGGCGAAGGTGACATCAATATACAATTGGAAGCGATGCATGTCGGTGCCGATGATTTTCTGAAAAAACCCATAGACGCGAAACATCTGGTTGCTGCCATATCCCCGCGCGTACAGCGTGCCCGCATTCTGCGCTCCTTTGTAATGAATGATAGTCTGACCGGGCTGTTCAACCACGCCGGCATCCAGGAACAGATCAACATCGAGGTATCGCGCGCCTCGCGAAGCGAGCAGTCGCTCACCTTTACCATGATCGATATCGATAATTTTAAAACCATCAATCAAGAGTACGGCCACCTCAATGGCGACCGTGTATTGAAAAGCTTGGGGCAACTCATCCGCAAGCGTCTGCTCAAAACGGATTCGGTAGGCCGCTATGGCGGCGATGAATTTGGAATCTTGTTAACCAACACGGATGGTACCTTGGCGCAAAAAATCATCGATGGCATGCGCGAGGATTTCTCCAAAGTCGTGCACGAGATGCACAGCGGCAGCCCCTTATCCGCCGCCACCGCCGGCGCATCGGGTTTCCAGCAAAATAAACAGCCGGGCGAGATCAGAAAACTGACGGCCACATTCAGCGCCGGCACC
>JBDSTW010000011.1:0-4084 GCA_039928055.1 Gammaproteobacteria bacterium
CGCGTATCTGCGCACGGTCCTGGGCGTTTTGCACAACGGATTCGGGCTCTATGCCGCTTAGGTGATTGGGCACGATATGCGCTGTGTGCGCGAACCAGAAATTCGACAGCGCCGTGAGTGTCGTACCTTTATCAGGTATCGGCGTGGGCAGCACGACATCGAAGGCCGACAGGCGATCCGTAGTGACGATCAGCATATGCGCGGCGTCGACGGCATAGATATCTCGTACCTTGCCGCGCTGCACTAGCACCAGACTGGTTAAGTTGGAGGAAAACAAGGGTGATGTCATGCGGCGCTCTATGGATTATGTTTTGCAAGGCTGGGGGTATTATAAGATATTTTGGGTTCCGGCTTGAGCCTGGCTTCAAATAAGCCTTTGCATCTCCATGGAACCTGTCGCGGCATTTTGCAGGTTTTCCACATCATTTAAACCACTCTAATTTAACCCAAATCTGGCTGAGCTTGGGGTATACTGGGGTTCGAAGTGGGTTCAGTATCGGCATTCTGTAGCAATGCTGGTATATTTTTACAAGGAATGGCCCCGCCATCCGCCGTTAGACAATTATGATCAAGGAGGTCTTATGTCTTCACGCACTGTATTTTTGATTTTAGCCCTATTGGGCCCCCTAAGCTTCATCACTACATCTGCCCACACTACGTCTGCCCAGGCCGCAACTATTCCCGCTCCTGTTATCGACAGCTTTAGCGTCGAGCCGGTAGAGAGCTTAACCGCGGGGAACGACCTGATATTCACCGTAACCGGCACGCCCGGCGGCAAAGCCAGCGTGCGTATCAGCGGCGTTACCCGCACGATTAACCTGGACGAGGTCGATCCGGGCGAATACGAGGGCGAATATACCATCCGGAGCCGCGACAAGATCACGTCCAAGAGCACTATTCGCGCGACGCTGAAAAAGAAGGGCAGGAGCAGCCGCAGGACGCCTCTGGATGAGCCGCTGGTCGTCACTAGCGCAAGCACAGGCCCCGCCCCGAGTGCGCCATCGACATCAGGGCCATTAAGCATCGAACTTTTCACCCTGACCGCAGTGGATGCAATCGAACCGGGCACCGACCTCAGTTTCAAACTCACCGGCACGCCGCGCGCCAAGGCCAGCTTCGCCATTGAAGGCGTGACCAGCAATACGCCCATGACGGAGACGACCGCCGGATCGGGTGTTTATGAGGCGCGTTACACGATACGCCGCCAGGACAACTTCCCGCCGGGGGTCAAGATCACCGGCACGCTAGTCCAAGGCAGCGAGACGGTAAGCAAACGTCTGGATCAGCCCCTGGTTAAAGACAATGATCCGCCGCTCATCAAAAATCTCTCGCCGCAAAACAATGAGCTCGTCTCGGCGCAAAGCCGTCTGTTTATCTCCGGCAGCTTCGATGACGGCGCCGGTTCCGGCGTCGATCCGCGTACTGTGCAGATTAAGCTGGACGGACGCGATATCACCAGCCAGGCGGTCATCACGCCCAACTTCTTCAGCTACCAGCCCAGTTCCAGCTTATCGTTTGGCGATCATCGGGTTGAGGTCTCGGCAAAAGACTTGGCGGGGCAATCGGTGCGTACCAGTTGGCGCTTCGAGGTAGCAAGCTCTAACGTGCCTACGCGCCTGCCTTTGGAGATAACCAGCCCGGCGAATAACGCGCAGATCAGCGGCAGCGGACCGGTGGAGGTGCGCGGACGCAGTGCGCCCAATACCGATATCGGTGTAAGCGTGAATGCCACGGCTTCGCTCGCGGGCCTGTTCGGGGTCAATCAGAATATTCTGAATAGCACCGTGCGTACCGACTCGCAAGGCTATTTCAGCTTCAACTTCCAGCCGCGCTTCGCCGTACCGGGCACGCGCTACGAGGTCAAGTTGAGCGCAACGGACGGCAATCAAACGCGCGAGCAAACCTTGGTATTATTTCCGCAGAAGTAAAATTGAACGCCAGAGTAGGCGGATGACCAACGGCAGGCTGTCTTTCAGAACTGCCAACTCGATAAGCCGCCGCTGTTGGGCGGCTTATCTTTTTACTAACTCCCCATTTAAGCCCTCAGGCTCAGCCGGGTACGCGCGCAAGAAATTTGAGTAGCAAGGTGTAGCGTTTGGCAAAGCCGAAGCGCTGCGCAAGCAGCAAGATCGGCGGGACAGCGCGCACACGCACACCGCGCGTACGCATAATGCCCATCACGGCAATAGCCAGTATGAAGGCCAATAATTTTCCAGCGGCCGGAAGCTGCGCCGGGTCAATGTGATCTCTGTCGCGAAGCCGCTCGATCAAGTCACCTGTAGCGCGGCCCGACTTCCCGGGCACGGGCAAATTTGTTGTTAAGTTGCTCATCAACTTCACCTCCTTTCCGCCATCTCGCTTAATCCAGGACACTATTGTGCCATGTATTATAGATGCGCATACAGCGAGACACTTTAAATTAACGGCTGAGATAGAGCTTGGGAAAGGAAGCAAATATGTCCCCGGCCTGTGTGCTGGGATTTTTTGTGATGCTGTGGCTGGGCGGCAGATTCACGAAGCGTGACGGGCCCGCACACGGTTGAGTTATCGGTGCGCTGCGTGCCTCAGCATACCCTACTACAACTGGGCAGACCCTAGACTATTTACTGTGCGGGCAACTCGCCCTGTTCGTCGGGCACGCCTTCGCTGAATACGCGGCTTGCCAGGATATCTTCCGGCTCGATGGTCACCAGGTCTTTCTTGGTGAGTTTGGCGCCGGGGTGTGCAAACAGACGGTTCGCCTGGCGC
Organism: Gammaproteobacteria bacterium; assembly: GCA_039928055.1. Taxonomy (GTDB): domain Bacteria; phylum Pseudomonadota; class Gammaproteobacteria; order SURF-13; family SURF-13; genus JBDSTW01. Next base: position 2,749 of record JBDSTW010000011.1, read on the forward strand.
AGGCGCGCGCGATCAAGCAAGGCGTGCTGGCCGGTCTCGGCCTGGGGATAGTCTCGGTGCACAACGTGGCGCTGGAGATGGAGGTGAAACGGCTGGCGATACTGGATGTGGCGTCGATGCCTATCATCAGGCATTGGTATCTGGTCCACCGCAAGGACAAACGGCTGTCGCCGGTGGTGCAGGCGTTTAAGGATTTTATTTTGCACGAGGCTAAAGATATGATCGAGTCGCTGACTAATCACGCAGAGAAGAAGCGATCACACACGGCCCAGCACGGCGCGCTGAAGAGTCACGGCTTAAAGCGGTTAAACGCTAACCGCATTTAAAGCAAAATGCGGCGCGCATCCATAATGCAATAAGTGGAATTCTTTTTAGGCGTGGCCTAATAGATAGGTGGCCCTCAATCCGGCCAGATGCGTTCAGGGTGGAGATTTTGCCCAGGCAAATCCGAATTGGGCGGTGGGGACGGATCGCTTTTCCTGGCAACCTTTTTGGCTACCGGTTTGTGCGTTTTAGGCGCGGCGTGACTTGCCTTCTGCCCTGGCCCTTTATTGTCCGTGCGCTTCGCCGCGCCGCCCTTAGCCTGGCGCAGTGATGCGGCCAGTTTGTCGCCGATACTCTTGCTCATAAGCTCAACACCTCCTCAATGATCTGTTCCATCTCCTGTGCAGCCACTTCACCGCGGCCGCCCAAGTCGTAAACGCTGCAACCTTCCAGCGCGCTGGTGCGATAAGCGGCGCGGCGCGTGAGCCCGCCGCGCAAGGCGGGGATCGCGAACTCACCCAGCGCCCCTTGCAGGGAACGCGACATGGCGTTGCGCTCCTCGATTTGATTAAGCACGATGCGTGCGGTGAGGCCGCGGTTCTGTATAGAGACCTGCTCGATCACCTCGGCCATACGCAGGGTGGCCCACAAATCCATCGGCGACGGCAGCACCGGTATCAGCGCGACCCGCGCGGCGGCAAGAGCCGCGCCGACGGCGTCACCCTGCGCCGTTGGCGGACAATCCACCACGACAAATTCGCTATTCCGCGACCAGTGCCCGAGCTGCGCGCGTAAATCATCATGCGCCGCGATCACGGGCGAGCCAAAGCGGCGCGGCGCGGCGCTGCACGCCCACTGCACCGCCGTGCCTTGCGGATCAGCGTCCAGCAGCACGGTGCGGCCGCGCCGCGCCAGGCCTGCGGCCAGATTCATTGCCAGCGTGGTCTTGCCAGCCCCGCCTTTCTGGTTGATGATGGCGATGATGCGCGCACCCATCATGCTTGTCCCGGCGCTTCAAGCAAAGTCGTCACGCGCGCGGCGAAAGCGGCGTCCTGGTCGGTGAGGCGCTCGC
>JBDSTW010000012.1:0-6428 GCA_039928055.1 Gammaproteobacteria bacterium
GCATTACGATAATTTTTCCGGCAAGGTAGGCGATAGCGATCTTGCCGGTGACTTCAACGTCAAGGTAGGCGGCAAGCGTCCGTTTGTGCGCGCCAATCTCGTCTCGCGCAAGCTCGACCTCGATGACCTGGGTGGATTTATCGGCGCCTTGCCTCAGACAGGTCCGGGTGAAACCTCATCCAAGGCCCAGAAAAAAACTGCCGCCGTGAAAGCCGAAAGGTCGCGTGTATTGCCCGATAAGGAATACCGGCTCGAACGCCTGCACGCCATCGATGCCGACGTCAAGTTCACCGGCAAGAGCATCACCGGGCGCAAACTGCCGCTCGACGATCTGGTGGCCCATTTGAAGATCGACAATGGCAAGGTTACGCTCGAACCCCTGGACTTTGGCGTTGCCGGCGGCAATGTAGTCTCTAATATCGCACTCGATACGAACCGCAAGCCCCTTTTCGCGCAGGCCGATATTCAATTCAAAAAGCTGGCCCTGAATAAATTATTCCCGACGATCAAGCTCACCGAATCGAGCAAGGGTTTAATCGGCGGGCGCGCAAAATTAACCGGCACGGGCAATTCGTTTGCCAAGCTACTGGCCACATCCAATGGCCGCGCGGGGTTTTCCATGTCCGGCGGGCAGATCAGCAATCTATTGTTAGAGATCATCGGCATCGATGGCGCCGAGATTATAAAATTCCTCTTCGGCGGCGATCAAAATGTCGCGGTGCGCTGCCTGGTAGCAGACTTTTCCGTCAAGGACGGCGTCATGAACACCGATGTATTCGTGCTCGATACGGAGGATACCAATATCAGCGGTGAAGGAAAGCTGAGTCTCAAAGATGAATCCATTCATCTTACCTTGCTTCCTTATCCAAAAGATAAAAGCTTTATGAGCTTGCGCTCACCCTTGCTTGCGCGCGGAACCTTCAAGCATCCGACCTTCGCACCCGACATGAACAAGGTTGCCGCACGCGGCGGCGCTGCTCTTATACTGGGTGCCTTGCTCACGCCGCTGGCCGCGATCCTTCCGTTGATCGAAACAGGCCCCGGCAAGGACAGTGATTGCGGCGGCTTAATTGCCTCGCTTAACCAAACCGGTCCGCACGATGCCCGCGTCGCCAAGCAAAAGGAGCTGGCATCCCCCAAGGGCCGTTAGCGGCTACGTTGGTCGCGCTCGATCATGCCGGCGTTTCTGAATATGTGGTTTTATCTGAAAGTAAAATTCTGCTAATCAATCCATCGCTCACCCAGCGATGGAGCAAACCCGCGGCAGTCGCCGCCGCCTGATCTTCCGCCACCCAGGCACACAATCCCGCGCACAGGGTCGAAAAGTTTTCTCCCGCACGCACGGTATCCAGGGCCCAGGCCTCGTGTGCTGTCAGCGAGCGAAAATAAGTAGCCAGCTCACGGCGCCAGATCAACCAGGGCTGTGCTGCATCGCTGCGCTGTGGTGTTTCCGGAGCAGTGTCTTCCTTAAGCGCACTCCACAGACGCTGCACGTTCCAGGCAAGTTCCAGGCGCTGCACGGATGCGTGCCATTCAAAGCAGAGCATCGGCCAGACATCAGGCGCCAGCCTGCCCATCTCTTCGACCGTAATAACCGTGCTGTCCCAAGCATCGAAGGCATCTATTAAGGCCCACTCAAATTCAGCCAGTTCGGCCAGCACGGGATTGCCGGCATAGGGTTCGGTCTGCGCGAGGAATGCAGCCATGTGCTGCCCAAAGTAGCGCAGTGAAAAATGCCGCGAGGGATGGGCGTCGATATAGAACAGGCAGAGTGTGTGGAATTGCTCATCGCCCAGCAAACCGTGCAAGGCCTCGAAGTCATTGCACAAGGCCTCTTCCAGGCGCAGCCGGTAGGCCTCTGCGTAAATCCCCAGGCGTAACTGCGCACTGGCGTATGCGGTGTCTACGATATGCCGCTCCAGGCCAGGTGCCGTACCGGGCGTCAGCAAATAATCCTGAAAATCTTTTTGCAGATGAATCAAGCCGCTCATGGCACGTTAGGCCGCAGGCCTTTCCCGAATCTGCGCGCAGTGCTCGCTATGCACCGCGTCCCCAAGGCTGCGCGCCTTATCCAGTTCGGCCATAAGCTCTTCCAGCTCCGGGATATTATCGTCGCGCTCGATCATTGTGCTGACCTGTCCAAAGCGGCGCACCGCCTGTCCGTAGAGTTCCCATACCGGGTCGACGACAGGGGCATCGTGCGTATCGATGATGATGTTTCCGTTCATGCTGTGGCCGGCCAGATGAAATTGCTGCACACGCTCGACGGGAATGCCGTTCAGAAAATCCTGCGCATCGAAGGCATGATTGCATGCGCTGACGTAGACATTATTGACGTCGAGCAGCAGCAGACAATCCGCAGTCTCGGCAACGGCGCTGATAAATTCCCACTCGCTCATCGCCGAATCCGCATAGGTCAAATAGCTGGAGACATTTTCGATAAGCAGGCGGCGCCCGAGGAAATCCTGCACTTGCCTGATGCGCGACACAACGTGTTTTAACGCCTCTTCCGTGTAGGGCAATGGCAGCAGGTCATGCATGTTCAGGCCGTTAAAACCCGTCCAGCACAGGTGGTCCGATATCCAGTGCGGCTCGATGCGCTCTGCAAGTGCCTTGAGTTGGCGTAAATAATCTGTATCGAGCGCGCCGCTTCCGCCTATCGAGAGCGAAACCCCGTGCATTACAACGGGGTAGTGGGCACGTATACGATCGAGGTGATAAAGCGGCTTACCACCCGGCACCATATAATTTTCGGAAAGCACCTCAAACCAATCCACCTTGGGCAGCTCGTCGAGAATGGCCTGATAATGATCGGTGCGCAGACCCAGCCCATAACCCAGGTAGGGAAATTTTTGCGAGGACACGGGTTGGGTAATTTTATTAAGCATGTGTAGCGGAGATAGCAGCAAGAGAGGCGCTTAAAGAGCGATCCGGGCGCAGTGCCCGGATCGCATTACTCAAAAATATCCTGCTCTTTACGAGCTTGCCTTCGGCATCGGTGTGCCCAAGGGGCCGCCCCACATCTTGTCATAAGCCGCCTTGCATTCAGCCTCTGAGGACTTCATTACAAAGCCGCTACCTTTGCAGCTATTTTGACCTTTGCAGTTATTGGTTGTGCTCTTGCATGCCGATTGCCCTTTGCAAGAATTTACACTCGTACATTTCACATGACCTGCACTACTGACCTTATGCTGTTCCGGCATGACACAGCCGCTGAGGAAAAGGCCGGCAGCAGCGGTTGCCAATACCAGACCTGTAAACGGAGTTGCTGCTTTCATAAAACCCCCTTCTTGCTAGTTAACTACCCATAAAAAATCCGGCATTCGCGTCCGGATCGACTTAAGCCATTACTTCGCTTCCGACTCCAACGAGGCCTTGATCTTGGCGGCATCGCACTCTTCCTGAGACATAATCATGAAACCTTGCCCCTTGCAGCCATTCTTGGTTTTGCAACTATTCTCGCCCTTGCAATCACCTTTGCCTTTGCAGGAGTTTACACCATCGCAATGAACTTTCCCCGCATCGCTGCCGGCCGCCATATCGTCCGCCGCCGTGACAAAGCCCGCGCTTGAAAACATGCCTGCGGCAGCCGTTGCCAGAATCAGACCCTTGAACATACTCGCTTTGCTCATTGAAATTCCTCTGTGATTTATGGTGATCATAATGCTAAATCCTTACACTGAATAGCCTAAGATATAGTTGTAGATTGTATCTATACTTTAGAGCTTAACAGAATAATGACTCTTGTATCCGCCAATACAGCTCAAACTCAGCCTACCATAGACTATGTTAACGTAATGAAAGTTCACTGCGCAGCTAAGCTTAATGAACAACCCAGCAGCAGCACCATAAAGGTGCGTAGCGGGGACCCGGAATCCAGATAGGTAGGTCGGATCAAGCGTAGCGGATCCGACAAAACGCTGGATTCCCGCGCGTCACCTCGGACCTGATCCGGGGGCGGGAATGACGGAAATGGAATAAATCAGAGATTCCTTAACATTTGCATAACATTTGCGCGAATTATTAGGAATATTTAACAGGGGATGATTAAATCGTTGCCCGTATCAGCGTAGCTGCATACTTGCACCGATAAATTTACAAATGAGGCAGATATGAATAGTCCGGAGTTTGATCTTTGTATTATCGGGGGCGGATCGGGAGGCCTGGTAGCTGCGGCGGGCGGTGCTGCGCTGGGCGCGAAGGTGATCCTGATCGAGAAACGCGTATTGGGAGGCGATTGTCTCTACTACGGTTGCGTGCCGAGCAAAGCCCTCCTGCATGCGGCGAAGATCGCCCACACGCTACGCACCGCGCAACGATTCGGTATCGCGGCCTGCAATCCGCCTATACAGATCGGTGATGTTATGCAGCGCGTCACCGCAGTGATTAAAGCGATAGAGCCGCACGATAGCCCGGAGCGTTTCCGTGGCCTGGGTGTGGAGGTGGTATTCGGTGCGGGGCAGTTCACGGATGCGCACACCTTTTCCGTCAATGGCCGCGCCATCACGGCGAAGAATTTTGTCCTTGCCACCGGATCGCGCCCGGCACTTCCTCAAATAGAAGGACTGGACACGACCCCATATCTTACCAATGAAACTATTTTTTCCCTGAACGAACCTGTGCCATCGCTCATCGTGCTCGGCGCCGGGCCGATCGGCATGGAGATGGCGCAGGCATTTTGCCGGCTGGGCACCCAGGTGCACGTCGTGCAGCGCGACAAACGCATCCTGCCCAGGGAAGACGGTGATATTGCCGCGGTCGCTTTGCAGCAGTTGCGTAAAGAAGGTGTGCAATTTTACCTTGAACATACCCCGGTGCGCGTGGAAGGCACGGCGGGCGATATACGCCTGCTCCTTAAAAGCGCCGAGCAGGAAAAGATGGTGCACGCGACACATATTCTGATAGCTACGGGACGACGCGCCAATACCGATAAACTCGGATTGGAAACGGCCGGCGTACAGTCAGAGAAAGGCTATATTGTCGTGGACCGGCGCCTGCGCACTACTAATAATCATATCTATGCCTGCGGCGATATTACCGGCAGTTATCAATTTACCCACATGGCGGAACATCAAGCCGGCGTGGTGTTGCGCAACACTTTGTTTCACTGGCCCGCCAAGGTAGAGCAACGCGTCATCCCCTGGTGCACCTTCACCGACCCCGAGATTGCGCGCGTAGGCTTGTCCGAGGACGAGGCCCACGAACGCAAGATCGAACATCGCGTGTATCGCTTTCCCTTCCGGGATATGGATCGCGCGCAAACCGACGGCGAAACAGAGGGCTTTGCCAAGATTATCACCGATCCCCAGGGTCGCTTACTGGGTGCCGCTCTGGTGGGTGCGCACGCCGGAGAACTGATCCACGAGTATGTGCTGGCGCTGGCCAAGAAAATGAAGGCTGCCGATCTCTCCAATGTCATCCATATCTATCCGACCCTGGCACAGATCAACCGCCGCGTTGCGGATGTGCGCCGCAAGGAAGGCCTGACGCCTAATGTGAAAAAATGGATCAAACGAATCTTCGGCCTGCGCGGAAATTAATCTACTGTTATCCGTAGCGTGCGCCGTGCGCACGATTTAAAACCTGCTTTACCCGTTCGTGCGCATGGCGCACGCTACCTCTTATTTTTATAGTAATTTACTAAACCATTCGTGGATGAATCGTGTGCCGTTACGATGTCATCGCCTGCCAGCTCCGGTAAAATCTTCTGGGCAAGCTGCTTGCCTAGTTCCACGCCCCATTGGTCAAATGAGTTGACATTCCAGATGACGCCTTGAACAAATATCTTATGTTCATACAGGGCGATCAGCATGCCCAGGGTCTTAGGATCAAGTTTTTTAAATAGGATGGAGTTGGTTGGTTTGTTGCCGGGGAATACTTTGTGCGGCAAAAGTTTTTCCAGCGCGTCTCCGCTGAGGCCGTCAGCGACAAGTTCGGCGCGCGCCTCCGCTTCCGTCTTGCCCTTCATCAAGGCCTCGGTCTGGGCGAAAAAATTCGAAAGCAGGATTGCATGATGATTAGCGAGCGGATTGTGGGTCTCAATCGGCGCAATAAAATCAGCGGGCACCAGATGCATGCCTTGATGTAACAATTGATAAAACGCGTGCTGACCGTTCGTGCCCGGCTCGCCCCAGATGACCGGGCCAGTCGCATAATCCACTTTACTGCCGCCGTGCGTGACGCTCTTGCCGTTACTCTCCATATCCGCCTGTTGGAGATAAGCGGGGAAGCGTTGCATATATTGATCGTAGGGTAGGATGGCTTGGGTCTGCGCGCCAAAGAAATCGCAATACCAGATGCCGAGCAGGCCTAATATTACGGGCAAGTTCTGTTCAAACGGCGTATTGAGAAAGTGCTCATCCATTTCATAGGCGCCACCCAGCAAGGCCTCAAAATTCTCCATGCCGATGTAGAGCGCGATAGGCAAA
>JBDSTW010000013.1:0-3198 GCA_039928055.1 Gammaproteobacteria bacterium
TTCACCGACGCCACCGATTACTACACGCGCTCGAGCAGCCGCCAATATCTGAAAGCTATTCGCGTGCCCACGCTGATATTGCATGCCGCCGACGATCCGTTCATGACGCCGCAGGCGATCCCTGCCAATGAGGAATTATCGGACAGTACGCGCATGGAGCTGTCGCGTCATGGCGGGCATTTAGGATTCGTAGGCGGACGCTATCCGTGGCGGCCCGATTACTGGCTGGACAAACGCGTACCGGAATTTCTACGTGCGGTATTAGATGCAGACACTCGCGGCCGTCAAGCGGCGGAGATTTGAAAAGGTATTGGGTGCAGCTATACTGCGAGCAATCCTCGCCCCTTTAGAATGACAACTCATACGGATTTCTGAGCGCATGTCTTTTGACTATATCCAGCTCTTCAAGCAATTCATTGCGCTGATCGTCGTATTGGCCCCCCTGGATGTAATCCCACTTTATTTATCGTTAACGCAGGGTATGACCGGCCAGCAACGCCACCAGGTATTGGTGCGCATGATCATCGCAGTCATCATTACCTTATTCTTCTTCCAGGCCAGCGGCTTGTATCTGTTCACCTTGATGGGCGTTACACTGCCGAGCTTTCAGGTCGCGGGCGGCCTGATCCTCGCATCCATGGCGTGGTCGATGCTGCATGCTACGCATTCGCGCATCCAGACGACCCGTAGCGAGGGGCAGGAATCGCTGGCGCGCGATGATTTTTCCATCGTGCCGCTCGCCATCCCGATGCTCGCCGGGCCGGGGGCCATCACCACCGTTATTTTATTCACCGAGCAATACAAGGGCACGTTCGTTGGTCACATCCAATTGAGCGCCGTCATTCTCTCCGCCGCCCTGACGCTCTATGTGCTGTTCCGCACCTCGGGGCCCTTATTCGACAAGCTGGGCGTTACCGGCACGCGTATTACCACACGCATCATGGGCATGCTGCTGCTGGCCTTGGCGATGGAATTCATTCTGAGAGGCATTAGCGCCACATTATTTCCGGCGCGTTGAATCACAGGGTCACCGCCAACATCCATTAGCCTGTAAGCAACGAGAACCGCCGCAGTGATCGAGCCAAAAAATGTAGCGCAGCGTACCACCCCGGCCAGTGTATGGTCCGACCCCCGGCATTTTTTTGCCTTTGGCCTGGGCGTTGGTGCGCTCCCGGTGGCGCCCGGCACCTTCGGCACCTTGCTCGCCGTACCGCTGTATCTGCTGGTACGCGACCTGCCGCTGCATGTCTATCTTCTGCATACGGCACTGCTCGCCGCGCTGGGCTTCTGGCTGTGCCACGTCACGGCGCGCGATATGGGCGTGGATGACCATCAAGGCATTGTTTGGGATGAGATGGTCGGTTATTTAATTACCATGACGGCGGCGCCTCCCGGCTGGTTCTGGATCGTGCTGGGATTTGCCTGGTTTCGTCTCTTCGACATCTGGAAACCCTGGCCTATCCGCACCATCGACCGCAGGGTCAAGGGCGGCTTAGGCATCATGCTCGATGACATCGTCGCCGGTGCGGCAGCCTGCCTGGCTGTGCAAACTTGTGCATGGCTACTGGGTAAAACTTAGGCCGGGCTGGATGGCTGTGGCAGATTTACGCAAAACGCATTGACAGGTCAACGGCCCTGAGATTCTTTGTTATATCGCCCACCGAAATATAATCCACGCCGGTCTGCGCAATAGCGCGGATATTCTCGAGCGTAATGCCGCCGGAGGCCTCAAGCTCGACCCTGCGTCCAGCCGCATTTTGATCCTGATGCTTTGCCATGCGCACCGCCGACTTCAAATCAGCCAGGCTGAAATTATCCAGCAATAAGCGTAACGCCCCCGCCGCCAGCGCCTCGCTCACTTCATGCAGATTTTCAACCTCCACTTCGAGCAGAATATCGGTCCGCTTGAGTGCCAGGGCAGCCTGTACTGCTGCTGTAATGGAGCCTGCCGCACGTATGTGGTTTTCCTTGATCAGGATACCGTCGTACAAACCCCGGCGATGATTGTGGCAGCCGCCACAGACAACGGCATATTTTTGCGCGGCGCGCAGACCCGGCAATGTCTTGCGCGTATCGAGTATCTTCACGCCCGCGCCTTCAACAGCATCCGCATAGCGGCGCGCCAGCGTGGCCGTGCCGGAGAGTGTTTGTAGAAAATTGAGCGCGGTGCGCTCGCCGCTGAGCAATGCACGCGCCGGGCCGCGCAGCGTGCACAACACCTGGTCTTCAGTGATGCGGTCGGCATCGCGTGTGCGCCATTCCACCCGTACACGGCTGTCGATCTGGTTAAAAACGGCATCACACCACGCCGCGCCGCACAGCACCGCCGCCTCGCGGCTGATAATACTTGCCTGCGCCTGTGCCGACTCCGGAATCAGTGCTGCGGTGATATCGCCAGAGCCAATGTCTTCTGCGAGTGCGTGCGCTACTGACTGTTTTATTTCTTCTGAAATGATAGGAGCGCCTTTACTGAGAATAAATTAGAACATCCATGATGAGTACCGCTCACCCATACTTACGGTGTGAACCACCCGAACCTGCATACCATCCCACGCAACCCAACTAAGTAGATAGAAATTCAAGGCAAATATTCTTTCAATGTGAGCGTGTTACCGCGTTGGGTAAGTTCAAGATGCTTAAGAAAACTCATGCCCAGCAATATGTCGTCGCCTTTCTGTCCCGGATTGATATTCGCGCGGACATTGCGCTGAACGATACCGCCGAGCTCAATGCTATCTAACATCGTGGCATAGGTCATCACAGTACCGTTCGCGGTTTCCGACTGCATGGGTGCCCCCTGCTCCAAACCCAAGCGTTGCGCGAGCCGCTGCGGAATCGACACCAGCGTGGCGCCGGTATCGAGAAAAAATTCGACAGGCTGTCCGTTGACATTTCCCGCTGAGACGTAATGTCCTTGGCGATTGCGCTCAAGCACCACCTCGCGAGCGCCCTCGTTGTTTATTTGAACTCTAACCTGCTGATTCGGATTACGCTGCTCGTCGATCCAGCCATTAAAAATCCAGGTCAATAACCCCAACAACAGAACACAGGCAAGCGTGATCATACCTTTGCCCCAGCGCTGGGCGGACGAGTCGTTGCTTGGCGGTGTGGGCATGATTTTATTGTCCGTGATAGATGAAAAATAAGCCCGAATTAGTTTAAATTTTATCAGCTAGGGCGACAATAAAAACATGCGGA
>JBDSTW010000014.1:0-2153 GCA_039928055.1 Gammaproteobacteria bacterium
GTCTCGTACAACGCGACCACCTTCCATGATCGTGACCGCAAGTTGCAAGGCGTGTTCGCGGCGGCCCGTGACGTCACCGAGCGCAAGCAATTCGAGCATACGCTGCAAGAATATAACGTCGAACTGGAAAGTGCCAAGGCGGCGGCGGAAAAAGCCAACTTGGCGAAATCAGATTTTTTGTCCAACATGAGTCATGAATTACGCACGCCACTCAATGCCGTGCTCGGGTTCGCGCAACTGATGGCATCCGAGACACCACCGCCCTCATCGGCGCAGAAACTGTCTATTGACCAGATTTTGCAAGCCGGTTGGTATCTGCTGCGCCTGATCAATGAAATCCTCGATCTGGCAATGATCGAATCGGGCAAGGTGATGATATCGCAAGAACCGATGTTGCTCACCGACATGCTGCAAGATTGCCAGGCAATGATCGAGCCGCAGGCGCAGAAGCACGGGATACAGATGACGTTCCCCCGCTTTGATGATCCCTTGTGCATGTATGTCAGCGCCGACCGGATCAGGCTCAAGCAAGTGATGATCAACCTGCTGTCGAATGCTATTAAATATAATCGGGCCGGCGGCGCGGTCACTGTCCAATGCGAGATGAGGGGCGAAAATCGGGTGCGCGTCAGCGTTACGGATACCGGAGCCGGTCTGACGCCGGAACAGGTGGCGCAACTATACCAGCCGTTCAATCGGCTAGGGAAAGAGACCGGCACCGAAGAAGGCACCGGCATCGGCCTGGTTGTCACCAAACAACTGGTTGAATTGATGGGCGGTGTCATCGGCGTCGAAAGCAGTGTCGGTGTCGGCAGCGTATTTTGGGTCGAATTGGCCGCATCGAACGCGCCGGAACTGCTGATGGGCAACATCGGCGAGATCGGCGCGGATGAACGGGATCCTATGGCGGCGCACGCGTTGCCGTCCCAACGCACGGTGCTTTATGTTGAGGATAATCCGGCTAATTTGACCTTGGTAGAGCAATTGATTGCGCAGCGTAGCGATTTGAAATTGTTGACGGCTATCGATGCTTATCTGGGCATCCAGTTGGCGCGCGACCATCAGCCGGATGTGATTTTGATGGATATTAATTTGCCCGGCCTCAGTGGTTTTGGCGCCTTGAAAATTTTGCACGAAGATCCGGCAACAGCCCACATCCCCGTCATGGCGCTATCGGCCAACGCCGTCCCGCGTGACATCGAGAAGGGGTTGGAGGCTGGGTTCTTCCGCTATTTGACCAAGCCCCTCAAGGTTCCCGAGTTTTGGGGTGCGCTGGATGTCGCACTGCGCCATGCCGCGGAACATGGCTTGGCAGGCAAATCAGAGAAGGTAATGTAATGCCGCTGCCTAACAGGCGGGCGATTTTTTAGGAAGCACATAATGCTTGATAAACCTGCTCAGAATTTAACGCAACGCATGCGCAAATGCCAAAAAGCTGGATGATGCGCATGGACGAGCAAGAAAATGCGACCGCCAAGCGGCTGCCCACCGTGCTGATTGTTGATGACACGCCGACTAATATCCAAATATTGGCTCAAGCACTTAAGTACGACTATACAATCCAGACGGCTACAAATGGGCCGGCTGCCCTGTCATTGCTACAAGAGGCCGACAAACCTGACCTGATCCTGCTTGACATAAAAATGCCCGTAATGGATGGCTACGAGGTATGCCGACGTATAAAGCAAGACCCATCAACCCGGCACATTCCGGTGATCTTCGTAACGGCCCTGGATCAGTTTAAGGACCAGCAAAGGGGTTTTGACCTCGGGGCCGTGGATTACATCATTAAGCCATTCGGTGTGCCGCTGGTGATCGCACGCGTCAACATTCACATCCGATTGAAGCTGAAATCCGAAATGCTGGAGAAATTGGCCTTTCTCGATGGGCTAACGGACATCCCCAATAGACGCGGCCTGGAAGAAACCTTCACCAAAGAATGGGGCAGAGCTAAGCGCACTGGTACACCTCTCTCCGCGCTGATGATCGACGTAGATTGCTTCAAGGCATTCAATGATCACTATGGACACGGTGCCGGGGACGAGTGTTTGAGAAGGGTGGCACAAATACTTGAAAGAGGCCTGATGCGTCCAGGCGATTTCATCGGACGCTATGGCGGCGAGGAGTTTTCTGTGATTCTCCCGGACTGCGAT
>JBDSTW010000015.1:0-3342 GCA_039928055.1 Gammaproteobacteria bacterium
GCGGACATCATTTACAGTGGCTCAGAAACGATGATGACCGACTTCGTAGTTGCCTTGGATGGCCGCATCGCCCACTCCGAGGTACACCCCTTGTATCTAAGACCCCTATCAATACTCGTACGGCCGGGTAACCCCAAAAAAATTAACGGGCTCAACGATATTCTCGCCTCGGGCGTGAAGGTTCTTGTTGTGAATGGCGCCGGGCAGAATGGTGTCTGGGAAGATATGGCCGGACGAAAAGGCGACATCAATACCGTCAGGAGTTTACGCAGAAACATCGTTGGCTATGCAAAAAACAGTGCGGAAGCCCGCCAACAATGGATTGGGGAGCCGGAAATTGACGCGTGGCTAATCTGGAATATCTGGCAGGTATCCAATCCCGACTTGGCCGATGTCGTCAAAATCGAACCCGAGTATGCAATTTATCGTGATACGGGCGTAGTGCTCACGACACAGGGAAAAACAAAAGATGCGGCGCGGCAGTTCGTTGACTTCCTTTCCTCCCCTGAGGGCGCGAAGATTTTCAGGAAATGGGGTTGGATGGCCTAATGAAACTATGATTAATCCCATTTCCGTCATTCCCGCGTGCGCGAGAATCCGGCGTGTCGCCGGATCCGTGGAGTTTATCCTGAGCGAAGTCGAAGGGCTTGATCCGACTTACCTACTACAATAAGCGAGGTGACTCATGTATTACTTGGTTGAAACCGACAAATCATTCGACCAGGCGTCGACGGACCTTGACTCAGCGGTTAAACGTCATGGCTTTGGGGTGCTGCATGTCCACGACCTGGGGACCACACTTCGCAGTAAAGGCATCGCATTTGATGAGCAGTGCAGGATCTTTGAAGTCTGCAATCCGGGGCAGGCTGCAAAAGTTCTGTCAACCGATATGCGCCTGAACATGGCGCTGCCGTGTCGTATCTCGGTGTTTACGGAGAAAGGCAAAACGAAGATTGGTCTTATTAAGCCCGTGCAAATGCTTTCGGCGCTATCTCAGGATGCCGCGTTGGTTCAAATTGCCAAAGAGGTTGAGGACAAGACCATCCGGATGGTTGACGAGGCGAAATGAATCTGCCCAAGGATTCGCTGATAGGAGTTTTATCTTGCTAAAGGGTAATTCTCACCGTTCTTCCCTGCATTTTAAAAAAGTGGGCCGTTATGCCGGAAGGCATCTTGCTATCCCCTAATTAGCAATCATAATATGGCACGTGCATTGAGGAATAAGGGGGATACAGCATGACGCAGTTTTTTCACAAATGTGCCGGGCGCTCTATAAGAACGCTTTCCTGCTTTTCGATCTTGCTCCTCGGGCTCACATCACCCTCATTTTTATTTGCAGAAGTTTATCGGTGCGTGGATGCCACCGGCAAAGTAAAGTATTCGGACACGCGGTGTAGCGCCGGATCACAAACGGAACAACTGGAAATTCAAACCAACACCTACGATGGGTCGCCGGATCGTGAAGCCGTTGCACGAACAAAATCAGCGCCTTCGAAGACGAAGAAAATTCAAACGCCGCAGCCTGAGCAGCCCGAGGCTGAGCCGGTTTCGCTCATCAATTCCGCTGCGTGTCAGGATGCAATGCGCAGTTATGAAATCGCGGCCGGATCCTTCAAGAAAGACGCTGAGGAAATCGCTTCAAAAAACTGGGAGGCGGAGATCAAATGCGGCATTACACCAGGAACGAAGGCGGGAAAAGTAAATGCAAAACGTTCCCGCAAGACGCCTTGAGGTGATTGCAAGCCCTACATTTCAAAGTTCCCAACTTTATCAGCTAGTCTCCACCATACCCATCGCCTCCTGCTTGCTTCCTGCAAGAGAACACCCATGAGAATCTGGGTTGACGCCGATGCCTGCCCCAAGGTGATAAAAGACATTTTATTTCGCGCGGCTGTGCGGGTGCCAGTCTCTGTGACGCTGGTCGCCAATCAACCGCTGTGTGTTCCGCCGTCGCCGTATATTAATGCCATTCAGGTGGCTATGGGGTTTGACGTGGCCGACAATAAAATTGCCCGGCAAGTCCAGCCCGGCGATCTCGTCATTACCGCCGACATCCCCCTGGCCGCTGACGTGATTGAGCGAGGGGGCTGTGCGTTGAATCCGCGCGGGGAGCTTTATACTGCCGATAATATTCGGGCTTCCTTGACCCTGCGCAATTTCATGAGCGAGTTGCGCGGCAGCGGCGTGGACACGGGTGGCCCGTCTGCCTTCACACAAGCCGACCGGCAAGCCTTTGCCAATCAGTTGGATCGCTTTTTACTGCGTAGCACCAAGTAAAAGCCGTAGGTGTATACAGCCTGGCAGACGAACGCGGGCTGTATCGCCAAGATACCCCAGCTCCTGCCAAACCAGCCGCCATTGGATTAACATGGTAGCCTGATCTGATTGATTGTGGAGATTGACCATGGAATATCAGGACATTATTAACACTATTGCGCTGACCTTGGGCGTGGCCTGGGCCAGCGGCATTAATTTATACGCAGCCATATTAGTTTTAGGTGTGTTGGGCAATACCGGCAATATGAACCTGCCGCCCGACCTGCAAATTTTGGCCGACCCCTTGGTCATCACCGCGGCGGGATTCATGTATTTCGTGGAGTTCTTCGCCGATAAGATCCCGGGCGTGGATACGGGTTGGGATGCCATCCATACCTTCATACGCATTCCCGCCGGGGCATTATTGGCAGCCGGCGCCGTGGGCGACATCAATCCGGTGATGCAACTTTCCGCCGCCATCCTGGGCGGCGGCCTTGCCGCAGGTACTCACGCCACCAAGGCCGGGACACGCATACTCATCAATACCTCACCGGAGCCGTTTACGAACTGGGCGGCCTCTCTCGCCGAGGACGTGGCCGTGGTAGCCGGCCTGTGGACCGCCGTGCATTACCCGATTGCGCTCATTCTATTTATGATCGTTTTCATCGCCCTGATGATTTTGCTCTTGCCCAAATTGTGGCGCGGCATTAAACGTGTATTCCGTAAAATTTCACAATTTTTTGGCGGCCGCAAAGATGATCCGCCGCCTAACGTGCCGGCATCGCCTTCCCCGGAAAGTCGCGCACCCGAAACCCGACCTTAGGCAAACCGAAACAGCTCCATGATCAATCTGTTTCATAAATTTGCACTGCACATGTCGCGCATCATCGGCTCGGTATGGGCATTTTTCATTGCAGTGATTCTTATCATCCTCGGTAGCTTGCACATTGGCTATACGGAGAAATGGACAGTCGAATCAATCGTGGTTCTCGTCACCTTCCTCATGGTGTTCTTTCTACAGCACTCGCAGAATGTGGGTGAAAAAGCCACGCACCTGAAGTTGGATGAGCTGATACGATCGATCGA
>JBDSTW010000016.1:0-4935 GCA_039928055.1 Gammaproteobacteria bacterium
AGCGAACAGGCGCTGAATCATGCCGAGATAGTGGCTGCGCGCAGCGATGAGCCGCGCATTATCCAGGACTTATGGCAAGGCCTGGCGACGCTCTCCGGCCGCTCGGCATTGGAGGCCTACCACGATGCCCTGCACTGGCTCTCTGAGGCCCAGGTCATGTTCACGCACGGTGTGTTGACGCTCGCGCAACGCGCGCGCGCCGAGCAGATTTATACGGCCATCTGCTGGAAGGTGCGCGAGCTGTCGCAGTCCGGATCGCGTTCGCAGCGAGAGGTGCTCGATGAGTTAAACGAGAAACTCGCGGATAAATATTTTTGCAATTTTTCCCTGTTCCAGTCACTGCCGGATTCGTGGGCGATCGACCAGATATTTCCTATCATGCCGATCCACCGTTTAAATGAGCGGCCTACACGCCGTGCAACCTTGCAGGACATCACCTGCGATTCCGATGGACGTGTCAATTTCTATGTAGATAGCGAAGGCGTGGAGACCAGCCTTTTACTGCACCCGATTGGCCGGAATGAACCTTATTTACTGGGAATTTTTCTGCTCGGGGCTTATCAAGAAATTTTAGGCGATATGCATAACCTCTTTGGCGATACGGATTCCGTGCATGTCGAGATGACGGCCGAGGGGGGGTATCGCTTGGTCCAGCCGCTGCACGGCGACACCGTCGAGACAGTTTTGAATTATGTGCATTTCAATGCCGAGGACCTGCTTGCGGCATTCCGTAAAAAAATTGATTCCGCTGCATTCAGTAAGGAGCAGAGTGCCCTGTATTTTGATGAACTCAGTGCGGGCTTAAGCGGATACACCTATCTCGAGGATTAATTCTGCTCCGCAATAATTGTTTGTTTGCCGCTCGCTCCGCCGCTTGAACTCCGTATTATCTTTCCGGATGCCTGAGAGCATGAAATATTATTGATTTTTTGCGCATTGGAAATCTCATACCGACTTTATTTGTCACTTGTTGACTCTGATTATTCTCCGGGGTGATTTGTTAAGGAACCTCTGATTTATTCAGAGTTTCCTTGCGGTACAAGGATGTACCGCCATTCCTCAAACACGTAAGTATTTGAGGAATGAAGAAAATTAAAAATCGCATTTTTAATTTTTGTCTCTGAAAATTCCATGGATGGAATTATTCAGAGTTTCCTTAAATAAATAAACATTCAACCAAAAAAATAAAAAATTAAGTTGCGCCTTAGCCTTGTAAGGTCCCTATATACTTAAGTTTTTTTAAAAAAATAATTCATCATCTCAAGTTCCCGCCATCTCTCCAAGACTTGCCTGGCATGCATTCTGCTTTACCACCCGTGAAGCAGACATTTCTTGTCGTGCATTTGTGTGGAGATCGTTAATGAAAAATATTATTTCCAGGATCGCTTCGTTCGCGATCGGGGTTGCCTTAATTGTAGGTATGGTATTTCCCGCGCAGGCGGCGTTTCCGGTAAAATATCATCCTGGGCATTATATGCTCACCTATTTCGGATGGCTTGATACCAATGCTTTTAAGGCCATCATCAACGAGCCTAACTTCATTGGAGTGCAAAAGCGTTATCCCTGGAAATTACTTGAGCCTACGCGCGGAAATTATGATTTCTCGATGATCGTGCGCGATCTGAATTATCTTAAAAGCCTGCCCACACCCAAACGACTAATTATTGAAATTACGGATAACGGCGTGGACGGTAATGGCGTTTCCCATGTACCAACGTATTTAACAACGGCCGAATTCGAGTATGGCATTTATAAATCTGCCTTCAGAGGCCTTACGGCGGCGAAGCGCTGGAATACTAATGTGCAAACCCGTCAAATCGCCTTGTTTACGGCACTAGGGGCGAGATTCGATAAAGAGCCGTATATTGAAGGGGTGGTGCTGGATGAAACGGCAACGGGTATTCGCCTGGAAGAATGGACTCAGGCAACTTATACCGCTGAAAAGCAGTATGCGGGCTTAAAGCGCATCATGTCCGGATTAAAGGCAGCCTTTCCGAACACTATGTGTATTCAATACATCAATTTCTTTTCCGGATTAACCTCGGCGGATGGAGTGGCTAAAATTACCGGTCTCATGCAGCATGCCTTCCAGATCGGTATGGGGATTGGTGGCCCGGATGTACATGTAGGAGGGTCTGAACCTACTTATCCGCTCTATGGTCAGTACGCAGGCAGTATGCCTTTGGCCCCAGCCGTTCAATGGGAAGATTATGGTTGGCTGAATCCAATTACCGGCACACGGGCTACCGTACCGCAGATATTGGATTTCGCAAATAGAACATTGTATGCCAACTATATTTCCTGGTTACAAAAAGAGCCCGAGTTCACTAATGAGGTAATACCCTTGGTGCGTCTTACAGGGGCGCCCTCGAACAGCGCGCTTCCCACTACAACCAGTACAACTACAACTACTAGCACAGCCCCTACAGTAAGCCTTAGTCCTGCGTACTACGGAACGGAAGGTACGGCGGCTACTGTGACTGTTTACCGGGCTACCAGCACCTCAACGGCTTTCTCGGTCACTTATGCAACTGCGAATGGAACGGCCAAGGCGGGCAGTGACTACACTGCGGTTAAAGGTACGTTAAGCTGGGCCGCAGGTGAATCCGGATCAAAGAAATTCGCCGTGCCTATCTGGAAGGATGGTCGTTCGGAACCAAAAGAAACCATCAAGCTTACGTTAAGCAATCCAAGCAATGGGGCAATTATTACACCCACGGGCGGTGCTGTACTTTATATTTCAGGCAACTAAGATAAGTAAAAGCGGTTTCTCCGGGCCAATAAACCAAAGGTCCAGATGTGTTTTAGAAGGGGGGGTGGTGCGCCCGGAGAGATTCGAACTCCCGACCGCCTGGTTCGTAGCCAGGTACTCTATCCAGCTGAGCTACGGGCGCATGAGGGTGCCGCATTATCCCGGCCTGCTGCCGGGGTGTCAAGAAACGCTCTGTTGAGGCCGGCGCTAAGGTCAAGAACCGTTACAATGAAAAAGATCCTTGACCTTGGATCTGGCGGAGAGAGAGGCCGCTCCTGCGCATCCATGCGCCCGCGGCATTCGTACGTCCCTGTACAGCAGGATTCTTACCTTGGATTCGAATCCTACCATTTTCGCCATTATCTTAGGGGCAGGTTTATTGAACCTGCCCCTAAGATAATGGCGGAGAGAGAGGGATTCGAACCCTCGATGGAGTTTTAAGCCCCATACTCCCTTAGCAGGGGAGCGCCTTCGACCTCTCGGCCATCTCTCCTATATTTAGATTCGTGCTGCCATCCTTGGCGTGACGGCAGTGTGCTTATCATCCCAGTGCGGCCGACTCGCTAAACAACGAGTTGTAAGGATACTTAAGGTGTTATACGAGGTAAAGTTTTATTCATTTTCATCGGCGCTGGCCGGAACTCCTCCCTGCATTTTTTCCTTTTGAATCCGCTCATAGATTTCTTCCCGATGTACGGTAACGTGTTTAGGGGCATTCACGCCGATGCGCACTTGATTGCCTTTGATACCCAGCACGGTCACCGTGACTTCATCGCCTATGATCAGTGTTTCGCCTACACGCCGCGTTAAGATCAGCATTACTTGACTCCTTGTTAAATCGATTTACCCTGGCGGACCCATTCCCCAGATGCGCTCCAAGTGAAAAACGTTCCGTGCAAACAGCGTCTCCCGCCAGTGGCCTTAGTCTACGGGATTTGGCGCATCATGAGGTAGTTAAGGTTTTCGTGCCGTGAATTGGATTGCTTACGCAGGTTCGGCAGGTTGATCCAGCTTAAAGGCCGCATGCAACGAGCGTACGGCCAGCTCCAGGTATTTCTCGTCCACTACCACGGAAATTTTTATCTCCGAGGTGGAGATCATACGAATATTGATCCGCTCGGCGGCCAGGGCCTGAAACATGGTGCTGGCTATCCCCGCGTGCGAGCGCATACCCATGCCCACGACGGAAACCTTGACGATGGCCTTATCGCCGGCGACCTCACGCGCACCCAATTGCTGCGCTGTCTGCTGTAAAATATCCAGCGCCTTGTCGTAATCGTTGCGGTGCACGGTGAAGGTAAAATCCGTCAAGCCGTCGGCGCCGACATTCTGGATAATCATATCCACTTCAATATTCGCAGCGGCGATCGGCCCCAAGATGCGATAGGCGATGCCGGGCTGGTCCGGGACACCCATGATGGTCAATTTGGCCTCATCACGATTGAACGCGATGCCCGAAATTAATGCTTGTTCCATGGCCCCTTCCTCGGATGTGATCAGCGTGCCGTTGCCTGCTTCGAAAGAAGACAATACGCGCACGGGCACATTGTATTTGCTGGCAAACTCCACCGAGCGTATCTGCAACACCTTCGCCCCCAGGCTGGACATTTCCAGCATTTCCTCGAAGGTGAGGCGATCAAGGCGCCGCGCCTGCGGAACGACGCGCGGGTCGGTCGTGTAAACGCCATCGACATCGGTATAAATCTGGCACTCATCGGCTTTCAGCGCGGCGGCCAGGGCGACGGCGGTGGTATCCGAACCGCCACGGCCGAGCGTGGTGATATTACCGTCGCAGTCCACCCCTTGAAACCCCGCGACCACGACCACCCGGCCCTCCGCAAGGTCCTTGTGCACGCGTGCCCCGTCGATATCCTTGATGCGCGCCTTATTGTGCACGCTATCGGTAAGAATATGGACTTGAGCACCCGTGTAAGAGCGCGCCGCACATCCCAATTTTTCCAGTGCAATACTTAAGAGCGCGATGGTAACCTGCTCGCCGGTGGCCAGCAGCACGTCAAGTTCACGCGCGCAAGGGCGATCGTTTAACTCTTTGGCAAGCTTGATCAGCCGGTCCGTTTCGCCGCTCATGGCGGACACCACGACAACGATATCGTGCCCTTGCCGGCGATAGCCCATGACCTTTTCGGCGACCTGGGCGATACGCTGCGGGTTGCCTACCGAGG
>JBDSTW010000017.1:0-2947 GCA_039928055.1 Gammaproteobacteria bacterium
AGGCGCTGGCAGTGTCTGTGCCGTTGTCAATTTGTTCCCAGATAGCGGCCGCCGTGGTGGCTCCACCAAAGGTGTAGCTGCCGCCTATCTTGTCAGCGCTGGCTGTTTTGGTGCCGGGAGCACTACCACCGTCATGAGCATGCGCGTAGGTCACGTAGATCGGTCCGTTGCTGTAGTTAAACTGCGCGCCCCAGGCGTCAGCATCGGTTCCAGCGGTTTCATCCGCGCCGTACTGCAGGTGGCCGCTGAAGCCGCCCATGTTGGGCAGGAACCAGATGGCGGAGTTGGTGATGCCGCTGTCGAAGCGGCCGTTGCCGTTCATGATGGAGCTGTGGTCGGCGATGGTGTCATTGAAAATATCCAGGCCGCCGGTGGAGGTCTTGTAAGGCTGGCCGTGGAAGCCAAGGGCCACCGTGCCGAAACCGCCCGCCAAGCCGACATAACCGTCTTTACCGCCGGCGTTAAACAGGCTGCCGTCATCCAAGCCCACGTGGGACTTGAACACGAACACTGCCTTCAGGCCATTGCCTAAGGGTTCCCAGCCGGAAATCGCCAGGTCGGAGCCGTTGCTGGCAACGTTGGTAACGTTATCCACGCCGTTGTCGGTGTGCTCAACAGCCATGTTGGCGTTGCCGCAGAGGGTGACATTGCCTTCGTCGGCCAGTGCCGCATAGGGCGAGGCAATTGCAGCGGCGATAGCTATTGCTAAAAGTTTCTTGTTCATGGTTTCTCCTAAAATTGTGTTTAAAGCGTCAATTGACGGTGCCCAATATACCAAGGCCGTGCGCTATTGCAACACTTTTTTTCATAAAAACCACAAAATATTTATTGTGTTGTTTAAAAGCAACAAATACGGGGTGTAGGTTCAAGGCGCGTTACGCCGGATCCGACAGAGTTCCGAGGTAATTCATTGGCATTTAATGTAGGTCGGTTCAAGCCGAAGGCGGAACCGACAATGGTTTAAAGCGGCAATGTCGGATCCGCGGAGCTATCTCTGTCGGATCCGCTACGCTTGATCCGACCTACGGTCTACTTATGACTTTCGTGCGGTACCCGGGCATAACCGGGGCGGGTTGAGCCCGATTTGGTATATCCTGTACGGTCTTTAAGCTCTCACAAGGCATACGTAATTTGAAACCGGGAAGAAATGACCCCTGCCCCTGCGGCAGCGGGCTGAAATACAAGAAATGTTGCGGGGATCGCCCGGCTTCAGGCCTGGGCGTGGCGCAGGAGGCCCATGTGCACACGCAGCTTATAAAACGCGGCGCGGACAGTGCCTCGGACCGAAATACTCTGTCTGCCGGGCCCCGGATGGTCGGCGTTAGTGAAATCAAAAAAATGCAGGGCACGCCGCGCCCTTGCGGGGATTGCTCGGCCTGTTGCGAGGGCTGGCTCAGGACAAAGGTATTGGGCCATGACATCGGGCTGGGCCATCCGTGCCCGTTTAGCTCCGGGCATAATTGCACGATTCATGAAACGCGCCCGCACGACCCGTGCCGGGTATTCTTTTGCGGTTGGGCAGAGGCCGGCAGTGATTTACCTGACTGGATGCAGCCCAATCAAAGTGGCGTCATCATGCTGACGGGCCGCTCGAACTGGCGCGGCAGACCGATGGACGTGGTGGTCTCCGCCGGGCGCGATCCGGATGAAAAAGTCCTGGCCTGGTTGCAGGAGCGTTCGATCAAGGCGGTGCGCCCGTTTGTCTATCAGCGCGAAGAGATGTGGTACGGCTTTGGCCCGGCGGCATTTCAGGCCGAGATCGCGGCCAAGGCGGCGCGTGGCGAAGCGTTGTGGACTTGAGGTAGGCACAAGAAGTTTGGTAGGTCGGATCAAGCCCGGCGGATCCGACCTACCAAATTTTTAAGGGCTAATGGCTGGGGGACGAGGATTCGAACCTCGGTTAACGGAGTCAGAGTCCGTAGTCCTACCGCTAGACGATCCCCCATACGACTTAGGGAAAACAAGAGAAAAGGGTGGTGTTTTTGTGCTGATTAATGTTAATCGTTTAATCAGATATAGCTGGCATAACAACAAGGGGCTTAATGAAAAGCCCCTGTATCGTTTAGCGCTTCGAGTACTGAGGCGCCTTACGTGCCTTGTGCTTGCCGACCTTCTTGCGTTCGACTTCACGCGCATCGCGGGTCACAAAGCCCGCCTTGCGCAGTGCGGGACGCAGGGTTTCATCGTAGACCATCAAGGCGCGGGTAATGCCGTGGCGGATGGCGCCGGCCTGGCCGGTACTGCCGCCGCCGCGTACGACTACGCTCACATCGAAGTTGTCGGTGAGATTGGTCGTTACGAAAGGCTGGCGCACCATCATGCGCGCCGTCTCACGCCCGAAGTAAACCTCGATGGCGCGGCGGTTGATGGTGATGGCGCCCTTGCCGGGCTTGAGATAGACGCGTGCCGTGGCACTCTTGCGCCGGCCGGTACTGTAATACTGTTGTTCTGCCATGATGGTTTCCGTTCTACGCTGGGTTGACTATGAATTAAATATTGAGAGGTTTGGGCTGTTGGGCCTCGTGCTGGTGGCCGGCGCCGGCATAGACCTTGAGCTTGCGAAACATGGCGCGGCCCAGCGGGTTTTTAGGCAGCATGCCCTTAATGGCGCCTTCCAGGATGCGCTCCGGGGCCTTCTGGAGGAGCTTTTCAAAGCTGATCGTCTTCAGGTTGCCGATATAGCCGGTGTGGTGATGGTAGAGCTTGTCCTTGGCCTTGTTGCCGCTGACATGGATTTTCTCGGCATTGACGACAATGATGTAGTCGCCGGTGTCCGCATGCGGGGTGTATTCGGGCTTATGCTTGCCGCGCAGGCGCAGTGCGATCTCGCTGGACAGCCGCCCCAGGGTCTTGCCCGCAGCGTCGACAACATACCAGTCGCGTTTAATGGTCTCGGCGTTAGCGGTAAAGGTTTTCATCGGTGTCGCTCCAAAAGCCACTCTAAAAG
>JBDSTW010000018.1:0-1609 GCA_039928055.1 Gammaproteobacteria bacterium
AGCGTATGCAGGTACTGGCGGATACCATCGCGCAGGGCGGCATCATGCAGATCGAAAGATCGAGCTTGAGCGCGCAGACGCAGGAAACCCTGGAGGTCTTCGACGCCATGGCGCTGATGCCGGAGGAAATCAGCACACAGGCCTTCGGCAGCTATGTCATCTCCATGACCCATGCCGCCAGTCACGTCATGGAGGTTATGCTGCTGGCCCGCCAGGCAGGCTTAGCGGGCCGGCACGGGCCTGGCGAGGACGGAAACAACGATTGGTTTTGCACCATCCGCATTGCCCCGCTGTTCGAGACCATCGATGATCTGGCGCGCATCGAAAGCGTGCTCAGCTCTCTGCTCGACAACCCGGTTTACGCGGCCCTGCTCAAGGCATCGGGCAATCTGCAAGAGGTGATGCTGGGTTATTCCGACTCATGCAAGGACGGCGGCATTCTGGCCTCGGCCTGGATGCTCTACCAGGCGCAAAAGAAGATCACCGCCCTGACGGACGCGCGCCAGATCGAATGCCGTTTATTCCATGGGCGCGGCGGCACCATCGGTCGCGGCGGCGGCCCGACCCATGAATCCATCGTCGCACAACCGCAGGGCACGGTGCATGGCCAGATCAAATTCACCGAACAAGGTGAGATGGTGTCCTATAAATACAGCAACACCGAGACTGCCGTCTACGAATTATCGGTGGGCGTGACCGGCCTACTCAAGGCCAGCCGTTGCCTTATCCAGCCTCCGGCGGCGGACAATGTCGAGTACCTGCGAGTCATGGATGAACTGGCGGAAATCGGCGAGCGGACCTACCGCGACCTCATCAAGAAACCGGGCTTTCTCGATTATTTCTATGAGGCCACGCCGATCAATGAGATCGGACAGATGAATATCGGCTCGCGCCCCTCGCACCGCAGCAAGACCGATCGTTCGCTGAACTCGGTGCGGGCCATCGCCTGGGTATTCGGCTGGTCGCAGTCGCGCCATACGCTGCCCGCGTGGTACGGCATCGGCACGGCCCTGGAAAGCTGGTGCGCGGACAATCCCGCCAAACGGCTGGCCACCCTGCAAGCCATGTATAACGCCTGGCCGTTCTTTCGCGCGCTGCTCAGCAACACGCAAATGGCCTTGTTCAAGGCCGATATGGAAATCGCGCGCCAATACGCCGAACTGTGCGGCGATAGCGCGACGGCGCAGACAATATATGGATTGATCAAAGAGGAATATCAGCGCACGCTGACCCAGGTATTAAAAGTGGCGCGCGCGCAAACACTGATAGAAGACAATCCGCCGCTGGCGCTCTCGCTGAGCCGGCGCAATCCCTACCTCGATCCGCTCAACGCCATTCAGGTGATCTTGCTCAACCGCTACCGCAAGGAAACGCCCGAAGAACTCGAACGCAACAACTGGCTTGACCCGTTACTGCGCTCCATCAATGCCATCGCCGCGGGTATGCGTAATACGGGCTGATCAAACTTCGCCGGACAAAGGTAGGACAAAGGGGTCAGATACCGTCTTGAATTGCAAGTGCTGAGTGATTGAAATTTGCATCAAAGGGTTGTCCTGATTTAATGATCCCGTAAATCAAATGTGCCAGCTTGCGCATGACCGCCCCCACT
>JBDSTW010000019.1:0-3416 GCA_039928055.1 Gammaproteobacteria bacterium
GTCATCGAGGTCGAGCTTGCGCGAGACGAGATTGGCGCGCACAAACGGACGCTTGCCGCCTACCTTGACGTTGAAGTCACCGGCAAGATCGCTATCGCCTACCTTGCCGGAAAAATTATCGTAATGCCAAGTAGTATCTTTACGCACCAAACGCCCGGCGACTTTATAAGGCGGCGAAGGCGGCAGCGGAATTCCAATGATGGGAAACAAGGCGGAGAGATCGTCGCCGCGCAGATTCAGCCGTGTGTCCACCGCGGAAAAGGTTGCCAGGCCGGTCACCGTGCCATCGACTGCGGCCTTGGTCGCGCCGATGCTGATGTCGGCCTTAATCGGATAGGGGGTTTGCGTATCGAATAGGGAGAGCACCTTTCCACCCGTTCCTTCAGCGCTTGACGCCATTCCCTTGAAGCGGCCTTTAGCCTTGAAATTTATGCCTACTTGGCGAATATCCTGCCGGACAGAAGCGGGTGAGACAGCAACGGAAATATCCGTTTTAATCGCAGGGTCACGAAAAACAAGCGTAC
Organism: Gammaproteobacteria bacterium; assembly: GCA_039928055.1. Taxonomy (GTDB): domain Bacteria; phylum Pseudomonadota; class Gammaproteobacteria; order SURF-13; family SURF-13; genus JBDSTW01. The sequence goes on from JBDSTW010000019.1 coordinate 525, forward strand.
CCGTATCCACACTCAAGCGTCCGACACGGGGCGCCTGATCGTTTAAGTTCTGTTCCCTGTCGAGTATCCAGTTGCGTTTTCCGTCCGCGCTCTTTTCGAGCAGAATCTGCGGCTGGGAGAGGCTCGCTTCGGGGAAAACCACGTCGCCCTTCAGGAGGTTCAGCAGGCTAATGCTAAATTCAAGTTTTTGGATATCCAGCATAGTCGGACTGCTCCCCCACGACGCGTTCGCGAGGCGCAGGCGTTCGGCATAAATGCGCGGCGGGAAGGGCAGGAAATCCACATCGAGATTGCCGTCGATCGAAAACTCACGCCCGGTCTTTTCCGTGACCTTGGCGCCGATATAACCGCGCAGCAAATTCCAATCAAACACCGAAAGAAAAATAACGAGAACGGCACCAAGAGCGACAACTACAATGGCTGTCCATTTCAACGTTCGCATGGGCAATCTCCCTGATTTACCTTTGGAATAATTTTTTACGGCAACTGAGATTTTACGGCATTAATTGCAGATATCGTTTTTATAAGGTCACCAAACGCGCCTATTTTTCACCTGGAGTAGAACTATAAATCATTTCAGCCCCACCCAGATACGATTGCAGGGCGTTAGGTATTCGTATGTTGCCATCCTCATCCTGGTAGTTTTCCATGATCGCAACCAAGGTTCTCCCCACGGCGAGGCCGGAGCCGTTTAGCGTGTGTACCAGTTCGGGCTTGCCGGTTTCCGGATTACGCCAGCGGGCTTGCATGCGGCGCGCCTGAAAGTCTTCGAAGTTGCTGCACGAGGAAATCTCACGGTATTTTTTCTGGCTAGGCAACCAGACTTCGATGTCGTAGGTCTTGGCGGAGGAGAAACCCATGTCGCCGGTGCAGAGTGTCATCACGCGATAGGGCAGATCGAGTTTTTTCAAAATCACTTCGGCGTGCGAGGTGAGGCTTTCCAGTGCGTCGTAGGAGTCCTGTGGGCGCACGATCTGTACCAGTTCCACTTTTTCGAATTGATGCTGGCGAATCATGCCGCGCGTGTCTTTGCCGTAGGAGCCCGCCTCGCTGCGGAAGCAGGGGGTATGCGCGACGTATTTGCGCGGCAGCGTGGCGGGATCGAGAATTAAATCGCGCACGATGTTGGTGACGGGGACTTCGGCGGTGGGAATTAAATAATAGTTCTGATCGCCTTTCAGCGCGAACAAATCCTGCTCGAATTTAGGTAACTGACCCGTGCCGCGCAGACTCTCGACATTCACCATGTAAGGCACATAGACTTCAGTGTATCCATGTTGCTGCGTGTGCAGGTCGAGCATGAATTGAGTGAGCGCACGATGCAGACGTGCGAGTGGGCCGCTTAGAACGACAAATCGTGCCCCGGCGATCTTTGCAGCGGCATCAAAATCCATTTGGTCAAGCCCGGCGCCGAGATCGACATGGTCCTTGGGCTCGAAAGAAAATTTCTTCGGCTCGCCCCAGCACCGCACCTCTACATTATCGTGCTCGCTCTTTCCGACCGGCACGCTTTCATGGGGAAGATTAGGTACACCGAGCAAGATGTCTTCTAGTTGTTTTTGAATTTCCGCCAGTCGAGCCTCGGCCGCGTTCAGTTTATCGCCCAGATCGGCAACGGCCGCCAGCAGAGGAGCGGTATCGTCACCCTGCGCCTTGGCCTTACCGATGGTCTTGGCGCTGGCATTGCGCTCGGCCTGTAATTTTTGCGTAATGACCTGCAACTCTTTGCGTTGAGCCTCAAGCCTATCCAGTTGCAGGACATCCAGTTGAAAGCCTCGCGTAGCAAGCCGCTCTGCGACAGCTTGTATATCCTGGCGCAGCAGACGTGGGTCGAGCATACGCTAGCCTTGTGCCCCGGTTGCGCCCTTGCCTTGCTCAAGGGCGTCCGCCGCCGGTTCATCACCTTCCAGCAGGGTCATGAACGAGCCCAGGATCGTAACCGGCTTCATATCTTCGTACATGGCATCGACAAAGATTTGCGCACGGCACTGTTCTTCCATGAATTCGATCTCCAGCGACTTTTGCTGATCTATCGGCAGGCGCTCCCCGCGTAGATCGAAGACGGAACGAACCTCGTGAATGCGCACGTCGCCGCCTGGCTTGAAATCCTGGATCGCCTGCAAAACCCTCTCCAAATGCGCTTCGTCATTCGGGATATAAATGTGTAATACCACAACTTCCAAGGTCTTCATAAACCCTCCTTAATAAAAAATGCGTGGGGCAATATTCGCGCGACTGTCATAACTGCCTTGCCGCAAGTACGCCGATCCAGGTTGCACCCACGCACAAGATCAGGCTGCTTGCCATATTTAATCCTGCTTTCAGATACGCGCCTTGATCCAAAAGATTAAATGTTTCGAGGGTGAACGCGGAAAATGTAGTGAAGCCTCCCAAAAGTCCGATAAATATTCCGGCGCGCACTACGCTATCCACACTCCAGCGCTCCACGAACAGGACAAACAGCACGCCCATGATGAGGCAACCCAGTACATTCACCGCCAAGGTGCCGTAGGGGAAGCCGCGCCCCAGCACGGAATGAATGCCGGCCGACATCCAAAAGCGCAGTAGCGAACCGAGCGCGCCGCCGGCGGCAATCGCCAGAACCTGTATCACAATGTTGCGCCTGGTTTATAGCCCATTATTTTTTTGTTTTCTTGTCGAGTTCGTGCAGATGCGCCAATTTCTCGGCGATTTTTAATTCCAGGCCGCGCGGCACCGGGTGATAGTACGTTCTCTCGCCCATCTCTGTTGGAAAATAGGTTTCTCCGGCCGCGTAGCCCTCCGGCTCATCGTGAGCATAGCGATAGCCTTTGCCGTAGTCGAGATTTTTCATCAGCCGCGTGGGTGCATTGCGTAGATGCAGCGGAACCTCCAGCGAACCGCAGGTCTTGG
>JBDSTW010000020.1:0-2529 GCA_039928055.1 Gammaproteobacteria bacterium
TGGGTAAACATGTCCTGATGCGATATCCGCGATATACCATGCAAGGGCGCTGGCAATAGAGGCCGCAACCCCAAGCCGCGTTCCTGCAAACCAAGTGACCAAAGCGATGGGAATCAAATAGAACAGCGAGAAGGCAATCTCATAGCCTGTCAGAAAATCAATGAGGCCCACCACCCCGATGAGGGCGAATCCTGCTATCGCCCAAAAGGGTTGGCTCAGTTTCTCCAGGCTGGCGATTATCTTCATTTTTGCCTTGTCCGTAAGGGTAGAGTGCCGTCGGATCCGCTACGCTTGATCCGACCTACGTGTCTGGAATGACGAATAAATCATAGATTCCTTGGGTTATTTTGCCACCAGTATAGGTTACCTAAAATCTATATGCGCTTGGGCTAGTGGCTCAGTTTGAAATTTTTACCGTCACCCTGAGCGATAGCGAAGGATGACAAGAATCAATCGTCTAGCTCGCGGCGGCAGACCGGGTGATGGCGCGCCGAATTGCAGCGAGCGGCGCCGCGTCGTCGAAGAACACGACGTTGCCGCGCACCTTCACACCCAGGCGCCGCCACAGTTCGGCAAGGTCCGTGTCCACGGGCGTGGCCTTCATGCGTTCGTAGAGTTCGATGAGTGTGGGCACGCCGGTTGCCTTATCGCCGATGCGGAACGTGTGCAGCGGCGATGATCTCACCTCGATATTTCCACCCGCTGTGATAGCGCGCAGGGCATCCTGCAATCCATAGCGGTTAGCGGTGCGCTGGCGAATATCGATATCGGCCAGCAGGCAAAACAGCGCGCCGCCCCAGTAAGCGCGCCCCCAAGTGGCCGTATGATCGAGCCCGCGATCGCCTTTTGCGGGCAGACCTTGGGGCAGCTTATCGACCAGATCGCCCCACACCTGTTCCACACTCAATTGTCCGGCCTGGGCCCGTGCAATCGGTTCGACATAGGTGGCGATGCCTTCCTGAATCCAGTTGTGTTTATCGGCGACGGAGGGAAAGGTCAGGTGCACCATCTCGTGCGTCATGATCCAGTCATTATTGAGATCGGCCTCCAGGGTAGCGCGGCCGACATTGACCTTGATGGCCGCGCCGCGATAGCCGTAGGAGGTACCGGCGTGTACGCCCCGACCCAAGCCCGGCACGATCAGCACGCGCGTGTACCTGGCCGGAAAGCGGCCGTAATAGGCCGCTACCGCATGCGCGGACGCGGCTACCCAGGCGATGATCCTGGCCTGCGGCAACTCAAGCTCGCCGGGCGCAAAGGCCACTTCAATATCGCCGCCGTCTACCCTGAGCAAGTGGGCCGGCAGCGCATCGAATGCCGCGTAAGGCATGGCCGCGGTATTGAATAAGGAAGATGCCCGCGTTGCTGCCGCCGGCAAGCTCGCGGCCGATGCCGACTGAATAAAAAGGCCCGCGAACAAAATACCAAAAAGCCGGTGCTTCACGTTTACGACACGCTCAAATTGAATGTGGCGAGACCCAGGCTGATCGTGTAAATAAGCAAACCTGCCAGGCCTCCGACCAGCGTACCGTTGATACGTATCCATTGCAGATCGTTACCGATCTGTGTTTCGATCAGACGCGAGGTGGTGTTTGCATCCCAGCGTTCGACCTCCTGTGTAATCAGATGCGACACTTCATGGCGGTATTTCTGCACCGAGCGCGCCACCAGGATCTGGAAGGTGCGCTCGATTCTGCGCACGAGGTCGGTTTCCTTTCGCAGCGCTTGCGTCGTGGCCTGAATCCATTCGACACTCGCCTGCCGTACCGCCGACTCAGGATTCGCGGCCTGAGTTAACAGCATCGGTTTTATCTCCAGCCATAATTCCCTCACATAGCCCTGTACGGCGGGGTCCTGTAGAATATTTTCCTTGATGTCCTCGAATTTTTTCCGCAACTCGGGCGAGCTGCGCAGATCGTCTGCGAATTTATTTACCAGCGCATCGAATTTCTGGCGCGCTTCGTGGGCAGGGTCGGTCTGCATGTCGGATAACATCTGGCTGATATTTTTTACTACCCTGCGATACGCGACGCCGCGCAGGATACGCGCCCACCAGGGCAGCTCCTGCTCGATTTTTTCCATTAATTGCGGCTTGTATTCCTCGAACAAATCCGCAGCGATGGCAAGCCCTTTATCGAACAATTCCCGGTGCTTCCCGTTCGCCGTGAGTATATGCAGAAATTCACCCAGTAGCGGCGCGACTTCAACCTGACGCAAGCGGTCCAGGATATGCGTACTGATAAACTGTTTTATTTTCTCATCTTCCAGCGAATGCAGCATCCACCCGATCAGCGACGCAGACTGCTGCACCACGACCCCGCTACCCTTGGCGCCGGCCAGCCAATCCAGCGCGCGCTCCGTGATTTTCATATCGCTCAGTTTTGCCCGCACCACGCTGGCACGCAGAAAATGCGTCTGGATGAAGGCGCCCAGGCGTAAACCGATCTCGTTTTTGCGCTTGGGGATAATCGCCGTGTGCGGAATAGGCAGGCCGAGCGGATGCGCGAACAGCGCGGTGACGGCAAACCA
>JBDSTW010000021.1:0-7892 GCA_039928055.1 Gammaproteobacteria bacterium
TCAGTGTGCCTGTGGCGCCTGCCGGAACGACTTTTTCCGGTGTCATGACGCCAAAGATGTACCGCTTGTCGGGGAGTGCCTTGCTGTAATAGCGGTTGGCCTGATCCTGTTTGGGTATCCATGCCCCGACGAAATAGTGCTGCAAGATGGCTGCCCAGCCGCCCTTGATCGTGCGGTTGAGATCCTGGTCTGTCATGTCATCGAAGTCGATCTTTTCGTATTTGTTCTCTGCGCTCGAAAGCACTCCACCGGTATAGGTGTAGATAAAGGCCGAGCCCTGCGATTCGTCCACGACGCGTTGAAACTGCCCGTACAGGTGGCCTTTCCATTCCTGCGCTGAGGCGTTATTGACCTCATAGTCCAGCCCGATTTCGTAGCTGTCGCGCCGGAAGGTATAGACCTTGGTGACCGTCACGCCCGTGGGGCTCTTCCAGTGCAGGCGCACCTTGAGTTCCTGTGCGCCATCCGGCAAGCGATAGTGTGTCTGCTCGGGGGTGAATACCGCGTGATGGTCGGGACCACTGCTCGCCGACAGCAGTCCGCTCTGCGCAACGAATAAATTAGGCAAGGTGTCGTTCAACAGGGGAAAGGGTTGCTCCGGCTTGTTCGCGGCAACCGGATAGTTCAGCAATTTAAGCTCGCGCAGGTCGCCGCCGACGGTATCTATCTGCGCATGCACCACGTCGGTGATAACCTCGATAGACTGTTGATGCGCGAAGCCCGCCTGGCCGGCCCCGGCGTCGACGCTTGGAGTCGTTGTCGCTGCGGGCCCATTCTCTGCCGCTTTACCAACCGTGGGAAGATCCGGTGACAAGGGAATGTTGCCTTGTTCTTGGTTGGGAGGGGCTGCATTTGTTGCGGAACCCGCCGTCACGGGGGCTTGCTGCGCGCCATAATCAGCCTGCCAGGCCTGCCAGATAAGCAGCAGCACAAAGCTCAATGCCACGAGTAAAATGAGTCGCTTATTATCCATACTTAATACTTGTTTTCCGTATCGTACTCGGGGACAGGGTCCAGACCCCCGGCGTGCCAGGGATGGCAGCGTGCTATGCGGCGCATACTGAGCCAGCCGCCGCGCGCCGCCCCGTAACGTGCTATCGCCTGCAAGGCATAGCAGGAACAGCTTGGGGAAAACCGGCAGTGATTTCCTAGCAAAGGGCTTAGGGCGTAACGGTAGCAGTTAATCAGGACTATGAGGATTTTTTGCATGAACCGGGTTCAACCAGTGCCTTTCCAGGGCCAGACGAAGTTCCGCGTTAGTCTTTTTTGCAACACCGCCGCGGCCGCTTACTATAAAATCCACACCGCCGAGCGTACTCTGGCGACGGCGAAAGCTTTCGCGCGCTATGCGTTTAACACGGTTGCGCTCGACTGCCGTTTCGGCAGATTTGATGGAAATTGCCAAGCCCAGGCGCGCGTAACCCAAGGTGTTTTTGCGCGCCATGACGAGCAGGGCGCCATCGGCTGATTTGCTCGGCTGTTGAAAGACATGCTTGAACTCTGCCGGCTTTACCAGCCTGGATTTTCTGGCAAAGCAAGCGTCTTTGGGGCCAAGCATGTGACTGTCTAGGCGCTGAGTTTGGTGCGGCCCTTGGCGCGCCTTGCCTTGATCACACGACGCCCACCGGGGGTGCTCATGCGGGCCCGGAAGCCATGGGTGCGCTTGCGTTTGATTACACTGGGTTGAAATGTTCTTTTCATGACGTTGTGTTACGTCCCTATGGGTAAAGTGATCGGATTGCCGCGCCAGGCCTGCGATAAACGGCGCTATAAAAGCCGCTTAGCGTATGCTGCCACGCTGTTTTTGTCAAATGAGTTTGTCTGCCGTATTTGCCGCGTCGCTGTGGATAACCTTCGACGCGGGGTATAAACTTGTCGCTTGTTTTGCCAACCTCTTTATAGGGAGCTCCCGTACCGTGGAACTGCTGTGGAAACGCTGTCTTGACCGCCTGGAGGGCGAGCTTTCATCACAACAGTTCAATACCTGGATTCGTCCCTTGCAGGCCGTGGAGGATGAGTCCTCGTTACGCCTGCTAGCCCCCAATCGCTTCGTGCTGGATTGGGTGAGTGATCATTTTCTGGCCTATATCACTGAGTTGGTCGGCCATTTGCGCAACGGCCCCACCCCGCAGATCCTGCTCGAGGTGGGCGGCAAGAAGGCCGTTCCGGCGCAGGCTAAAGAAGACACCAAGCAAGCTTCGTCCGTTCAGCGCCGCAAGCAAGAGCCCCTGCAAAGCGGCGGCATCGCGCAGCTCAACGCCGAATATACCTTTGATAATTTCATTGGCGGTAAATCCAACCAGCTCGCGCGCGCCGCCTCCATGCAGGTCGCGCAAAATATTGGTGGGGCTTATAACCCGTTATTTATCTATGGCGGGGTGGGGCTGGGCAAGACCCACTTGCTGCATGCCATAGGCAATTATATTCGGCAGCAAGACGCCACCAAAAAAGTGGCCTACCTGCACGCCGAGCGTTTCGTCGCAGACATGGTGACGGCGCTGCAACACAACACTATTAACGAGTTTAAACGTTTTTATCGCAGTGTCGATGCCTTACTCATTGATGATATTCAGTTTTTTGCCGGAAAAGAGCGCACCCAGGAGGAGTTTTTCCACACCTTCAATGCGCTCCTGGAGGGACAGCGCCAGATTATCCTTACCTGCGACCGTTACCCTAAAGAGGTGCCGGGCCTGGAAGAACGCCTCAGCTCGCGCTTTGGCTGGGGCCTGACGGTCGTTGTAGAACCCCCGGAACTGGAAACGCGCGTGGCGATCTTGATGAGCAAGGCGGCGCAGACAACCATAAGTTTACCCATGGACGTTACTTTCTTTATCGCGCGACGCTTTCGTTCTAATATCCGCGAATTAGAGGGCGCCCTGCGGCGGGTCGGTGCAAATGCTCATTTTACCGGAAAGCCAATTACGCTGGACTTTACCAAGGATGCCTTAAAGGATCTTTTGGCCCTGCAAGACAAACAGGTAACCATCAATAACATCCAGAAGACCGTCGCAGAGTACTATAAGATCCGCGTGGCGGACCTCCTTTCCGCGCGCCGTACGCGCACCCTGGCCCGGCCGCGTCAGCTTGCCATGTCCCTGGCGAAGGAATTGACCAATCATAGTCTGCCGGAGATTGGCGGCGCCTTTGGCGGTCGCGATCATACGACGGTGTTGCATGCCTGCCGGAAGATCGCGGATTTAAAGGAAAGCGACTCGCGCATCAAAGAAGATTACTCCATCCTGGTGAGAACCTTGACCTTATGATGTGCATAGCCTGTGGATAAAAAAGGGGGTTTTGCCGCACAGCGACTTTACCCGAGGTTTCCAATTGTGCCAAGGAGCCTTCAAGGTAACTTATCCACAGCGTTTCGAGGCTTATATATTATTGAAAATAAACAATAAATTATGGTTATAGTGGTAAAGAGCCGTCACTAATAGCAGTAGTAAGGTTTTAAATAAAATATATATCAATTAAATCTTAATACAGGAAATCCAAGATGAAGTTTACCATTCAGCGCGAGGCCATCCTGCGGCCCCTACAGACCGTTTGCGGTGTTGTTGAGCGCAGACAGACGTTACCTATTTTATCCCATCTGCTTCTAGAGGTGGAACACAACCGTCTTATCATGACGGCAACCGATCTGGAAGTGGAAATCGTCGCGAATATGGCCCTTGGCGACAAGATAGAAGACGGTAAGACCACGGTCCCGGCACGTAAATTACTGGATATTTGCCGCGCCTTGCCGGATGAAGCCACCATCGAGATCGGCCTGCAAAAGGAACGCTTGCAAATTCGCTCGGGCAAGAGCCGCTTTACGCTGGCCATGCTACCGGCGACGGATTTCCCTAATGTTGACGCCGTTGTAGACGCCATAGTCTTTACTATCTCGCAGCAAGAGCTGAAAAGGCTTATCGATGCAACCCAATTTGCCATGGCCCAACAGGATGTGCGTTATTACCTGAACGGGCTGATGTTGGAGCTCAGTGAAGGAAGAATCACTGTGGTGGCTACCGATGGGCACCGGCTGGCCTTATGTGAGGCGCAATTGAAGCATAACGCCCAGGAAACACGCCAGGCCATTATTCCACGCAAGGCGGTGACGGAAATGTCCCGTCTGCTCACGGAAACCGACGCCCCCGTGGAGATTCGGCTCGGTACCAACCATATTCAATTCATCACACCCGAGGTAAGCTTCACCTCCAAGCTTATCGACGGCCGTTTCCCCGACTATCAAGGGGTGCTGCCCAAGGGTGGCGATAAACATATTACAGCCCAGCGCAACAACCTCAAACAGGCGCTGACGCGCGCCTCCGTACTATCCAACGAGAAATACCGCAGCATCCGCTTCCACCTCACGGAAGGCACCCTGCGTCTTTACGCACACAACCCGGAACAGGAAGAGGCGGAGGAAGAATTGGCCGTCGATTACCACGGCAGTGAATTAGAGATCGGCTTCAATTCAAACTACCTGCTGGATACGCTCTCCGCTATAGGCGAAGAACATGTGAAGATCACGCTCTCTGACGGCAATAGTAGCTGCCTGATCCAGGGCCGCGAGGACTGTAAATACGTGATTATGCCCATGCGTTTGTAGCGCGTTGGCCCACAGCAAGAACCGAGACCAAGCACAAATGTTCCACGTGGAACATCAAGGCTCAGCAAGGTTCCACGTGGAACCTTGGCCGGCAAAAAGTGCTATAATTCACAAATGAATATGCCCACCACCACTTACGACTCAACGAATATAAAAGTCTTAAAAGGTCTGGATGCCGTACGCAAGCGTCCGGGCATGTACATAGGTGATACCGATGACGGCACCGGCCTACACCACATGGTGTTTGAGGTGGTTGACAACGCGATTGACGAGACCTTGGCGGGCCACTGTTCGGAGATAACCGTAACCATCCACGGTGACGAAAGCATCACCGTCACGGATAACGGCCGCGGTATCCCGGTCGATATTCACGCCGAAGAAGGACGCTCCGCCGCCGAGGTTATTATGACCATCCTGCACGCCGGCGGAAAGTTCGACGATAATTCGTATAAGGTGTCCGGCGGTCTCCACGGCGTGGGCGTTTCCGTGGTAAATGCCCTGTCCGAGTGCCTTCGTCTAACCATTTACCGGGACGGTAAGATCCACCAGCAGGAATATCGTATGGGCGAGCCGCTCGCCCCGCTTGCGGTAACCGGCCAAACCGAAAAAACCGGCACCGAGGTCTACTTCAAGCCCAGCAGCAGCACCTTCACCAATATCGAATTTCACTACGATATCCTGGCCCAGCGCCTGCGTGAACTGTCCTATCTGAACTCGGGTGTGCGTATAAAGCTGGCGGACGAGCGCACGGCGAAAACCGATTTATTTGAATACAAAGGCGGGATTCGCGCCTTTGTGGCACACCTCAACAGGAACAAAACCCCTATACATAACAATGTCTTATATATAAACAGCGAGAAAGACGGCGTTGTTGTCGAGGTCGCCCTGCAATGGAATGACTCCTATCAGGAGAGCATGTTTTGCTTTACGAATAATATTCCGCAGCGCGACGGCGGCACCCACTTGGCGGGGCTGCGCGGCGCCATGACTCGCACGCTCAACCAGTACCTTGAGAATGAGGGGATAGCCAAGAAAGCGAAGGTCTCGCCCGTGGGAGACGATGCCCGCGAGGGGCTGACCGCCATACTCTCGGTCAAGGTGCCCGACCCGAAATTTTCCTCGCAGACCAAGGACAAGCTGGTCTCGTCCGAGGTAAAGGGCGTGGTCGAGTCGGTGGTAACCGAGAAGCTGAACGAATTTTTAATGGAAAACCCCGCCGAGGCTCGCGCCATTACCTCGAAGATTATCGAGGCCGCGCGCGCCCGCGAGGCTGCGCGTAAGGCCCGCGAGCTTACGCGGCGCAAGGGCGCGCTCGATCCGGCCGGCTTGCCTGGTAAGCTCGCGGATTGTCAGGAACGGGATCCGGCGCTATCCGAGCTATTTCTGGTGGAGGGTGATTCCGCCGGCGGCTCCGCCAAGCAGGGGCGCGATCGCAAGTATCAGGCCATTCTGCCCTTGAAGGGTAAGATCCTGAACGTGGAAAAGTCGCGTTTCGACAAGATGATCTCTTCGGAAGAGGTCGGCATATTGATCACCGCGCTGGGTTGCGGCATCGGGCGTGAGGAATTTAACGTCGACAAGCTGCGTTACCACCGCATTATCATCATGACGGACGCTGACGTAGACGGCGCGCATATCCGCACCCTGCTACTGACACTGTTCTATCGCCAATTACCCACCCTGATTGAGCGCGGCCACATCTATATTGCCCAGCCCCCGCTCTATAAGGTAAAGCGGGGCAAGCAGGAGCGCTATGTCAAGGATGATGTCGAGATGAATACGTTTATTATGCAAATGGCGCTGGAAAATGCCGCATTATACGTCAGCAAGGATGCCACACCGCTGAGCGGGACCGCCCTGGAGGGCGTGGCGCAGAGCTATCTCACCGTGATGGCCACCATCAAGCGCCTGGCGCGCCGCTTCGATTCGGCGGTTCTGGAGAAGATGATCTACCTGCCGCTGCTCACCGGCGCCGATCTGTGCGACCGCACCAAGGCCCAGGTGTGGTTTAAAGAGCTGGAAAGCCGGCTTAACAGCGATGCGAGTAGCACGGTGCGCTATGAGATAGCGGTCGAACAAGATTATGAAAATGACGGCTATTACGCCAAGATCGCGGCGTTGACCCACGGGGTGAGCAGTCAGCGCAACCTGGGCAGCGAGTTTTTCAACTCCGGCGAATATCGCAGCATGGTCGCGTTAGGGCAGCAGCTCGACGGCCTGCTGGCCGAGGGATCTTACGTACAGCGCGGCGAGCGCAGCCAGGAAGTGCACAGCTTTAAGCAGGCGCTGGCCTGGCTGATGGAAGAGGCTAAGCGCGGCCTGCATATCCAGCGCTATAAGGGTTTGGGGGAAATGAATCCCGACCAACTGTGGGAGACGACCATGGATGTCAACGCGCGCCGCCTGTTACGCGTGCGCATCGAGGACGCCATTGCCACCGATGAAATCTTCACCACGCTCATGGGCGATCAGGTGGAACCGCGCCGCGCCTTTATTGAAAACAATGCATTGGCTGTAGCGAATCTGGACGTATAGGCGACGGCTATGAAGTTGCGCGACAAAGCCATCACCGTTTTTGCCCTGATACTCATAGCGGCGTTAGGCTGGGTTTGGTTTGCCCCGGCGGGCCTGCAGAAGGCGCCCGATGTCCGGTTCAGCACCCTGGACGGCCGCTCGATTAACCTGGCCGAGCTGCGCGGCCGCCCTGTGCTGGTAACCTTCTGGGCTACGACCTGCACCAGCTGCATGAAAGAGATGCCGCATCTTATCAGCCTCTATCGCGAATTGGCGCCGCGCGGGTTGGAGATCATCGGCGTTGCCATGAGTTATGACCCGATCAATGATGTCATCGCACTAAGCAAGAATCGTCAAATACCCTATCCGATTGCCCACGACACCCACAACAAGGCTGCTCTGGCCTTCGGCGATGTGCGCCTGACGCCTACTAACATCCTTATTGCCCCGGACGGACGCATCGTGCAGCAAAACATCGGCGAGATGGACATGATGCAGGCGCGCGCGAAGATATTGGCCATGCTGTAGTTACACCCCCGTCTTTTTGATGGGCAAGTAATTTTTTGCACAGATTTCAGAAAACGAGAACCTTATGCTGTGGGTCAAGGCGTTTCATATTGTTTTCATGGTGACCTGGTTCGCCGGCCTGTTCTACCTCCCTCGCCTGTTCGTCTATCACGCCCTGACCGAAGACGCTGCCGGCAACGAGCGCTTCAAGGTCATGGAGCGCAAGCTGTTTTTCTTCATTACCCCGTGGGCGGTGCTGACCGTCTTGTTGGGGCTG
>JBDSTW010000022.1:0-4000 GCA_039928055.1 Gammaproteobacteria bacterium
CCTGATGGGTGGATTCCGGACTCAGCGACAGAAAATCCCAGAACGCGTCGGGATCCTTGCAATTAGTCGCCGGGTTGCGCTTTTGGGTGTGGATGAAATCCGGAAACTTGATCGCGTCGCGGATGAAAAATACCGGCGTATTGTTTCCGACCAGGTCGTAGTTGCCTTCCTCGGTATAAAACTTCAGCGAAAAGCCGCGCGGATCGCGTGCCGAGTCCGCCGAGCCCTTCTCGCCGCCCACGGTGGAAAAACGCGCCAGCATCGGCGTCTGCTTGCCGACCTGATTCAAAAATTTCGCCTTGGTGTATTGGGTAACATCGTGCGTGACTTCGAAGTAACCGTGCGCGCCCGCGCCCTTGGCATGCACCACGCGCTCCGGTACCCGTTCGCGATTAAAGTGCGCATGCTTTTCGAGCAAATGCATGTCCTGTAGCAGCGTCGGGCCGTCTTTGCCCGCGGTGAGGGAGTTTTGATTATCGGCTACCGGTGCGCCGAAGTTGGTGGTCAGAATTTTCTTTTCCATGATGATTCTCCTCTGTAAATAAATTCAAAATTGCGCTAGTGTCTCCGTTCGATTCTCGTCATCCTTTGCCAGCGCTCAGGGTGATAGCAAAAATTTCAAACGGAGACACTACTGAAATTGGGAGCCGATTGCTGGACAATGTTTCTAACTGGCACAATAAAGGGCCGGCAGGCATAACGCTAATTGATTGTCGGCATGCAACTGATAGTTTTTAGCTATCAATGAAAGGCGGGTGGTTTGCTCCCTTGAACTTCATCATAGCACCTTAGCAAGCGTGGTTTGAATGAGCAAGGTTAAGCTGCTGTAACATAGGGACGTCGCCCGTCATGTTGATGAGAGGCGCGCGACATAAAGGTCGTCTTCAGGCTTTTCTAAAGGATAAATATATGCGTTCTTCCGGTCGGTTTTTAATCGCTGCCGCAATGGTTATTTTCGGCCTGTTCAGTTATTACAGCCTGCGCCAGGACAACCCGGTCACGGGTGAGGCCCAGCACATCAGCCTGTCGCCCGACGAGGAAACTGCGTTGGGCCTGCAGGCCGCGCCGGAGATGGCCGAACAAATGGGCGGGTTGCACGCCAGCGCCCAGGTCCAGGATTACGTCAATCGGATCGGCCAGGCAGTGGTCGCCAACAGCCGTGCCAAGAACGGCCCGTACCGGTATCAATTTCATGTGCTGGCGGATGACCAGACGGTTAATGCCTTTGCCCTGCCCGGCGGGCCGATATTTATCACCAGTGCGCTGTTGGCGCAACTCGAAAACGAGGCGCAGCTCGCCGGCGTGTTAGGCCATGAGGTCGGCCATGTGGTGGGGCGTCATGCCGCCGAACACATGGCCAAGGGGCAATTGAGCCAGTTGCTGGTAGGCGCCGCGGGAGTAGCCGCCTCCGATCAGGGCGGGGGCGGGCAGGGCGCGGCCATGATCGCCGCGCTGGTGGCCAATGTGACCTCGCTACAGTACGGGCGCAAGGACGAGCTGGAGGCGGATGCGCTGGGCATTGAATTTATGGGCGAGGCGCAATATGACCCGCGCGCCATGATCGGCGTGATGGATATTCTCGAACGCGCGGGCAGTGGCCGCGGGCAAGCGCCGTCCTGGCTGCAATCACACCCCGACCCCGGCAATCGCCGGGAGAGTATTCGGCAGGGGATAGCCGAAAAATTTCCCAACGGGGTGACTGCCGCCCAAGGCACGGGCGATGCTCAAGCGTTCAGGGCCATGCAGGCGCAGCTTTAAAAACTACCCATGTTGTATAAATGTGGGGTGCGCTGAGTGATTGCGCGGCGCATCATCGGCTAAAACAGATCGATGCTCCACGATGCCAGTTCAAAATCCATGCTCGGCGTGGCGACCTCCAGCGCAACGGGTACGGGGATATTCGGGCTCATGCCGCTCTTGATGTCGGTATTCGGAGGCAGATATTCGTTGGGGTGAAAGCGGCGTTTGGCGATTACCGTGCCGTTTAGGTCGCTGAGGGTTGCCTGCACGTACGGGTAAGGTTGGGGAAAATCAGCCTTATTGACGAGCGTGGTGTTGATCCGCAAGGCGTCCGTCACCTCGGGGTGAGGGGTTATCGCGCTTTCCACTTTTAAAATCTGAGAGAGGTCGCGTCGCAGCGGTATATCGCACTGGGCAAACGCGGTGACCACGGCGCAAAATTTTTCCATGCCCGGGCGCAAGGCCGGGTAGCCGGCCAGGTCTGCGCGCATGGAGTAGGCAAATTGCGCAATCAATAAGGCCAGCAAGGCCAATACGCCGAACGTCCAAGCCAGCGTGGCCAACCAAGCGGTTTTTTTCGGGGTGTCCGGCGGGTATTTATCGAGGGCCTCATAGTCCATGAGTTCGGCCTCGGTAAGGCGCGGCGCGGAACGCCGTTCAGGTACGAATACGGGCGTGACCTTTTCCGGGCTCTTATTCAGAGGGTCCGTGATTGCCAGTTCGCGCAGCTTGATGTGCGCATGCGGTGTGAAGTCAGTTTCGTCAGCGTCGAGCAGGATGGCGTCACTCAGCGCTGGGGTTGCCAGCACAGGCTCGGCGCGTCCGATGCTCGTGTGGACTTCATCAGCGTCGTCAATGACGGCAAAGCGTGCCTGGGTGGTACTCGCCGCCGCCACCGGGCCGGGTGCATCCTGTTCGGATAGCGGCGCACCGGCGGGTTGCGATGCTGCAATTTCGGTGCTGCCACCGGCAGTTGGATGCTCGGCCCGGTCGTTAATCGTCGGGATTTCCTGGGGCTGTTCCGAGAGGTTTAGCAGGGCATTGAAGATACGGGTGCAATGCCCGCAACGGACCTTGCCGTGCGCCGCCTTAAGTTGGGGGATGTTGATGCGAAACAGCGTGTCGCAATAAGGACATTGAGTATACATGCCTACACCTTAGCTGATTTTCGCCGTCCTTCCAAGCGCACCCAGCCGTCGCGCTCGACCGGTCGGGCCATGGCGAAATAAGTTTCGTAGGCTGCGCTGACGTCATGAGCCTGCGTGTGCAGAATGCCGGATAAGATAATGCACCCGCCCGGACGCACGAGGGTGGCGAAGTAAGGGGCAAACTCAATGAGCGGGAGGGCGAGAATATTGGCAAGCAAAAGGTCGGCCGGAAAGGCGCGCCCGGTATCGGGCAAGCTGACGATTATGCCGGGAGCCGAGACAGGCGCGTCGAACTCGCCTTCAATTACCGCTACGTCATTTTTTACTGCATTGACGCGCGTGGCCTGTAGCGCCTGCGGGTCATTATCCACCGCCCACACCGAGCGCGCACCTAGCCTGGCGGCGGCTATGGCCAGGATGCCCGAGCCGCAGCCGTAATCGATCACATCCAGATTCTGTAGCTGCGCGGCGGCGAGCCACTCCAGGCAGAGGGCCGTGGTGGCGTGCGTGCCGGTGCCAAATGCCAGCCCCGGGTCGAGCAGGAGAGTAACCGCATCGGCGTCCGGCGGCGTGTGCCAACTCGGACAGATCCACAGGCGCGCGCCAAAGTGCATAGGGCGGAAGTTGTCCAGACACTCACGCTCCCAGTCTTTATCCGCAAGGTGCTCGACCCGGACGCCGGCAATAAAATTTCCTCCCAGCGCGGCGCTCAATTCGGCAACGATTGCAGCGGCATTTATATCGGCCTCGAACAGGCCGAGCACGCGCGTGGTTTGCCATAAAGGCGTCTCGCCGAGCGGCGGTTCGTACAGGGGTTCCTCGACGCCGTCGGAAACAGCGTCTTGCAGAGTCACCGCCACGCTGCCTGCCTCCGACAATAACTCGGATAACTGCACGGCCTGCGCGGAATCGACGTGAAAGGTGATTTGTATCCAGGGCATTTTTTACGACACTTGGCGACTGTACCGGCGCCAGCAAGATAGTTACAACCCCAGCTTCTTTTCCAGGAAGTGGATATTGCAGCCGCCGCTCTGGAAGGCCGCGTCGCTGAGGATGTCCTGATGCAGTTCGATATTCGTCTTGATGCCGTCGATCACTACCTCGTTGAGTGC
>JBDSTW010000023.1:0-3911 GCA_039928055.1 Gammaproteobacteria bacterium
ATGAGGCTGGCGCCGTCTTCGTACGAGTACTGCATCTTGCGGCTTTCCAACTCGATCTCATCGATCTTGTCTTCAGCCCGGAAACGTTCGTTAATCTTCATGCCCGATTCGATGTCCTTCATCTCGACCTGCGCGAAGGCGCCCCCCTTGCCGGGTTTAACGTGCTCGACCTTGGCCACGCGCCAAAGCCTGCCCTGGAAATCGACGAGCGTATTGGGACGAATAGCCGATGCTGCAATTTTCATAGGTGCCTTTTCCTGCGGATAAATGCCATGATTATAACCGGCAAGCCTTGGGTACGTGTGCGCGGGATGAAAGTATGTTTCGCTCGCTTATCTGTACCGGCGCGCTTTCGTTTCCGGGAACATGTTGGAGAGACTGCTTGTGTTTAACATAAGCATTAAGATCAATGATTTATTTATATATAGTTAGGTAGTTTCGAGTTATAATTCTGTTCCGGTGAAAGTATGACGCAGAACTCCGAATTCAGCCTTGATTGCCGTCAATGTCCGCGCCTCGCAGCGTTTCTGGATGAGGTACGCTTGCGCCACCCCGGCTATCATGCCCGTCCCGTGCCCGCATTCGGCGCTGCCGATGCGCGCTTGTTGATCGTGGGGCTGGCGCCGGGCATGCACGGCGCCAATGCGACGGGACGCCCGTTTACCGGAGACCATGCCGGGATCTTGTTATATAAGACCCTGTTCGAGCAGGGCTTCAGCAACCAGGTAAACGCCACCTCGCCAGACGATAATTTAGTCTTGCGGGGCTGCCGGATCACCAATGCGGTGAAGTGCCTGCCGCCGCAAAATAAACCGCTGGGCAGCGAAGTCGTCCAGTGTAACGGCTATCTAAAGGGCGAACTGGCACAGCTAAGTCCAGGCTCGATTATCCTCGCGTTGGGCGGACTTGCCCACGGCGCCGTATTGCGGGCACTGAATCTGAAGGCCAGCCTCCATAAATTTGCCCATGGCGCCCAAGCGACCCTAAGCGGCAACCGCTGGCTGGTCAGTTCGTATCATTGCAGCCGCTATAACACGCAAACACGGCGCCTGACGCCGCAAATGTTCGCGGCTGTGTTTGCGCAAATCCGCACGCTCATGGCCCATGAAAGCCGCTAGCACACCCTTTGACGTTGCCGAGTTCCTCAACAGCCTGACCGGCCGGCCGGGCGTTTACCGTATGCTCGGCGCGAGCGGCGAGGTCCTTTATGTGGGCAAGGCGCTTAACCTCAAGAAGCGCGTGGCGAGCTATTTTCATAATGCCAATACCACCAATCCCAAGACGCAGTCCCTGGTGGACCAGATTCAGGGCATCGAGGTCACGGTCACGCATACCGAGAATGAGGCCCTGATTCTCGAGAACAATCTCATCAAGCAGTTCAAGCCGCGCTATAACATTTTGCTGCGCGACAGCAAGGGTTACCCTTACATCTTTTTGTCCGCCGAGCAGGACTTTCCGCGCCTTGAAATCCATCGCGGCGCCAAGCGTGAGAAGGGCCGTTACTTCGGGCCGTACCCGAGCGTCGCTGCTGCACGCGAGAGCCTGAGCCTGCTGCAGCGGGTGTTTCGCATCCGTCCCTGCGAAGACAGTTTTTTTAATAACCGCTCGCGGCCTTGCCTGCAATACCAGATCAACCGCTGCAGCGGCCCGTGTGTCGGGATAGTCGACCAAGCGGCCTACCAGGAAGACATTCGTCACGTCATCATGTTTCTGGAAGGAAAAAATCCGCAGATTATCGATGAGCTGGTGAGGCTCATGGAAGCTGCCGCGCGCGAACTGCAATTCGAGCGCGCCGGAATCTACCGCGATCGGATCGCGAATCTGCGCCGCGTGCAGGAACGCCAGTACGTGGACGCCGAGCAGGGCGACGTGGATGTCATCGCCGCCGTCACGCGCAATGGTGTCGGCTGCGTGCAGGTGTTTTATATTCGCGCCGGGCGTAACCTCGGCAATCGCATGTTTTTCCCGCGTATGCCGGGGGATGCCGGCGCCGCCGAAATCCTGGCGGCTTTTATTCCCCAATATTATCTGGGCCTGCCGACCGAGGATGGCCAAAGTTCGGAGAGCAAGGTCATCCCGAGCGAGATACTGCTGAACCACGAACCGGACGATGCCGGGCTGCTGGAAGCCGCGTTAAGCAAACAGGCCGGGCATAAGGTGACTATGTCGCACAATGTTCGCGGTGAGCGGGTGCGTTGGCTGCACATGGCGACCATGAATGCCGAGCACGCCCTGGGCCAGCAACTCGCCAGCAAGGGTACGATGCGCCGGCGCCTGGAGGCCTTGCAGGAACTTCTCGAGTTTGAACATCTGCCCACACGCATCGAATGTTTCGATATCAGCCATACCATGGGCGAGGCGCCGGTGGCCGCGTGTGTCGTGTTCGACAGGAACGGCGCGCTCAAATCGGATTACCGGCGTTTCAACATCACCCAGATTACGCCCGGCGATGATTACGCCGCGCTGCGTCAAGCCTTACTGCGCCGCTACACGCGCCTCAAAAAGGGGGAGGCCAAGCTGCCCGATATTCTGTTTATCGACGGCGGGAGAGGGCAGGTTAGCCAGGCCGAGTCCGTGCTGGATGAATTGGAGATCGGCGACGTCGTCATCGTCGGCATTGCAAAAGGGCCGGGGCGCAAGCCCGGCCTGGAGGCCCTGGTTCCTGCAAGTTCGTACAGCATAGGCTTGTCCGCGCTGGGCGCCCCGATTATACTGCCGGACGACTCGCCTGCCTTGCACCTCATTCAGCAGATTCGTGACGAGGCCCACCGCTTTGCGATCACGGGCCACCGTCAGCGCCGTTCCAAGGCGCGCAACACGTCGGTCCTCGAATCCATCCCCGGCATGGGTTCGCGCCGCCGCCAGCAATTACTCAAGCAGTTCGGTGGCTTGCAGGAAGTGGCGCGTGCCGGGGTGGAAGACCTGGCCAAGGTGCATGGCATCAGCAGGCAAATTGCCCAAAAAATTTATGACACCTTTCATAATGAATAAAAACAATCTCATGAGCATTCCGAATATTCTCACGCTGATTCGCATCGGCCTGATACCCGTTTTTGTGCTGGCCTTCTATCTGCCCTTCAAGTGGTCGCATATCGCAACGGCCCTGATCTTCGGCATAGCCGCCATCACCGATATATTGGATGGCTATCTGGCCCGCCGGTTGGGCCAGGTTTCGGCGCTGGGTGCGTTTCTCGACCCGGTCGCCGACAAGTTGATGATCGCCGTGGCCCTCGTCTTGTTGATGCAGACGCACCCCACACCCTTGCTGGCGATCCCTGCCGCCATTATTGTGGGCCGCGAGATCGCCATTTCGGCGCTACGTGAATGGATGGCCGAACTGGGCCAGCGCACCTCTGTCGCAGTATCCATCATCGGCAAATTCAAGACCGTGAGCCAAATGCTGGCGCTGCTGTTCTTGCTCTATCGCGAGCCCATTGGCGAGTTTCCGACCACGACCGTGGGCTTCGTGCTGATTTATGTCGCCGCCGTGCTGACGCTCTGGTCGATGATCGTATACCTGCGCGCGGCCTGGACCGGCCTGGCATCGCGAGAGATTTAAGCACTATCGCACGCCTTTCCTTGACAGTGGGGTAGGCATAGTTACAATACACGGCTGTCGTGCGCGGGAATAGCTCAGTGGTAGAGCACAACCTTGCCAAGGTTGGGGTCGCGAGTTCGAATCTCGTTTCCCGCTCCATGTATCAGCTCAGGGAGTACACGCCCTGATGTGCGGATGACAGGCTGGGTGGCAGAGTGGTTATGCAGCGGCCTGCAAAGCCGTGTACGTCGGTTCGATTCCGGCCCTAGCCTCCAACTTTCTTATCCTCAGCAATTCCCTAGCCATTATTCATCCGAAATCTGCCGTATCGCGGTAGGCAACAGAGTTTTATGGCTTGGCATCTTTATAATTT
>JBDSTW010000024.1:0-2191 GCA_039928055.1 Gammaproteobacteria bacterium
TAATGGCCGCATTCTCGAAGGCCAGCGGTGCCATCTGCCCCAGATGGGAATGACGCCGCTGACGATTATAAAATACTTCAATATACTCAAAGATGCTGGCCTTAGCCTCAGTGCGGCTGCGGTAGTCCGATCAATGGGGTCAGACTCGATTGATATTTGATTGGCAACGCAGTACAGTGCCTGTTGTTGTTATGATGCTGGAGGCCAACAATGGCGCGCTTACTAGATCGTGATCCCCGACCAACCGCAAAATCAATGGAGTCTGACCCCATCGATTTATTGATTTTTTTCGCCAAGCAAGGCAGGCTATGCGATGACTGACCATTCGCTGCATTCGCTGTATATCTACGGAATTTGTAAAAACTGTCAGCAGGCCAAGGGCTGAGTAGGCGCGGACGGGCGGAGCTTAGGGCCGCTTGGCGCGTGGAACGTCACTGCGCGAGCGGACTCAGTACTGCGCTCATCTACCTACAACAACAATGAAAAACGGATTTTTTGGTTGTTTGGTATCGCTATGCGTCTGGATTTCGATAGCCCATGCACAGGATCAGACCGAGCTTTCTGATACTTTAGCCGGTGCGGAACTGGTCTATACCGTGTGGGCTGGCGACACTCTGCTGGCCATTGGGGCACGCCACGGTGTTCAGGTGGCGGTCTTGGCGAGGGACAATGGACTGGATTCCAATAGCCGCTTACAGCCCGGACAAGCTCTGCTCATTGATAATCGCCATATCATTCCAAAACAACTTGAAGACGGCATCCTTATCAATCTGCCACAACGCATGTTGTTTCTGTTACAGGGCGGCAGTCCTATCGTTTACTATCCAGTGGGGTTGGGAAAACCTGACTGGCCGACGCCCACGGGTGAATTCACGGTGTTGGTAAAGGAGGAAAATCCGACTTGGGATGTGCCGATA
The DNA here is from genome assembly GCA_039928055.1 of Gammaproteobacteria bacterium. Classification (GTDB taxonomy): domain Bacteria; phylum Pseudomonadota; class Gammaproteobacteria; order SURF-13; family SURF-13; genus JBDSTW01. The sequence continues at coordinate 918 of JBDSTW010000024.1, forward strand.
TCCATCCAGGAAGAAATGCGGCGAGAGGGCAAGGCGGTGAAGACCAAGGTGCCGCCGGGACCTGAGAATCCTTTAGGTAAGTACTGGCTGGGGCTCAGCCTATCTGGCATAGGCATCCACGGCACCATAGCCCCGACGAGTATCTATCAATTTCGCAGCCACGGTTGCATCCGTCTCCATCCCGATGATATCACGGCATTTTTCCCGCTTGTTTCCGATGAACAGGAAGGTGAAATCATCTACGCTCCCGTGCTGTTAGCACAGCTTGATGATGGCCGCATCTTTCTTGAAGTCCATCGGGATATTTACAAAAAGGGGAAAGATCCGTTAAAAAGGGTGCAAAAATTGTCCGCGGATGCCAAAATTGACGACCAAATTGATTGGCAGCGGGTGCAGCAGGTCGTGCAGCGCAAGGAAGGCATTGCCCGCGAAGTCGGTTTGTCTGGAATTACTCAGCAGGAGGTTATTGAATGAATGACCGGTGTAAATACAAATCGCTTATATCCCATTCCGTTACCCGCCGTCATTTCCTAAAGCTCGGCGTCTTCGCAGGCATGGCCAGCCTGGTGCCTTTCAAGACGTTTGCAAACACGTATCCCACAGCTCCCCCTGAGCGCACATTGGCGTTCTACAATACCCATACCGGCGAAAATCTCAACACGGTGTATTGCGCCAATGGCGAATATATTCCCGGCGCACTGGCCGAGATCAACCGCATCCTGCGCGACCACCGCAATGAACAGATCGGCGCCATGCATCCCCAGCTTCTGGATTTGTTGCATGCCATCAGCGCCAGGTTGGACAGCCGGCAACCTTTCCATGTCATCTCGGGTTTCCGTTCCAAGGAGAGCAACGCCATGCTGGCTGAACGCAGCGGAGGCGTGGCGAAGCACAGCCTGCATATGCAAGGTTTAGCGATGGACATCCGCGTACCGGGGCGCGATCTCGCCGTGCTGCGTAAAGCGGCCGTCGCTCTACAGGGTGGCGGGGTGGGCTACTATCCGCGCTCCGATTTCGTACATGTGGATGTGGGGCGGGTACGTTACTGGTAACATCGTGCGATTAACTGGAGTTACCACAAGAATCACAGAATCCAGAATCAATGGGGTCAGACTCGATTGATTCCTGATTAAACGGTGGTATAGTGCCCGAAACACACCCGTAGGATTGAGCAAATGGCACGCTTACCCCGCTTCACCGTTCCCGGCCAACCGCAGCATGTGATCGTGCGGAGCAATAACCGCACCGAGATCTTCTGTGCCGAGGCGGATTAC
>JBDSTW010000025.1:0-2565 GCA_039928055.1 Gammaproteobacteria bacterium
TTGCAGAAAATGATGCCGTTGCTCTTTGGAATATTCTCCAGACCCTCGGCTTCATACGTTACATGGCAAATCTTCGCGAGGCACCAGAGATTAGAATGCGTCCACAGCGTGATTGCGCGATAGCGAATGTGAAACGGCAAGGGAAAGGTCAACAAACTCAATGTACCAAAGACTGACAAGGTAAGTGCTTGGCAGATGGCAAATAGCAGTGAGCGTATCAGCAACATCACGATTTCTCGCACAGCATCGTGACTACTCTGTATCTTTGAATTCGGAGATGCGTATGCGCCCGTTGATCATGCGTGCCGTGCGCGTCTCGAGCTTTTTTAGCTTATCCCAAAAGGCTTTCTGTAAATCCACGTTTCCCGCTATCGCCGTGCCCATCAACAGGATCAAAAGATCGGCGCATTCTTCGGCGAGGTCACCTCTGCCTTTGGTGACGCAGGCTGAAATTTCCCCCAATTCTTCGGCCATGAGCGCGACGCGCCAGGCCAGGTCATGTCCGCCGGTGTTTTGAAAGTCGTGCTTGTCGTGGAATGCCTGTACGGCGGCGAGCATGCCTTCATAGGAACCCGTCTTCATAGACACTCCTGTCAGCTTTGCAGTTTGGATAGATCGGCCACGTGCATGGATAATTCGCTCAGTTTATTTAGTAACGCCAAGCGGTTTTTGCGTACCGCCGCATCCTCCGCCATCACCATGACCTTATCGAAAAATTCATCCACGGCGGGGCGCAGGGAGGCGAGGCGCGTCAGGGCCTGCGTGTAATCATCACGGCGCAACAAGGGCATGACTTCCTGCGCGAGCAGGTGAAGCTGCTGCGCCAGTATTTTTTCGCCGTGCTCGGTAAGCAAGCTCTCGTTGATATCATCTGCCACCTGACCCTGTGCCTGCTTGAGAATATTGCGTATGCGTTTATTGGCGCTGGCCAGACTCTCGGCCTCGGGCAATTTGCGAAATTCCTGCAAGGCCTTCAAACGCGGCAGTACGCCATCCATGCGCGTAAGTTTCAGGCTGAGCACGGCGTCTATTTCGTCCGGCTTAAATCCTTGCTCACGCAGATAGGGCTTGAGGCGTTCCAGCATAAATTCGTATAGACGCGGCACGGTGTCTTGCGCCAGCGTGCCGGGCACAAACTGCGCCTCGACGATTTCCAGTAACTGTATAAGGTTGAGTGACAACTTAGTTTCAATCAGCGTGCGCAATATGCTTAATGCCTGGCGGCGCAGGCCGAAGGGGTCTTTGTCGCCGGTGGGGATGAGGCCGATACCATAGATGCCCACCAAGGTATCGAGTTTATCGGCCAGCCCTACGCAAATACCGACCGGGCTGCTCGGTACGCGCTCGTAATGTTCACGAATGGCCTCGGCCACTTGCATATCTTCGCCATCATGCAAGGCGTAGTAATAACCCATAATTCCCTGCAATTCCGGAAACTCGCCGACCATGTCCGTTAATAAATCGGCCTTGCACAAATACGCCGCACGCTCGACCTGCTTAACATCCGCCGCGAATTTTATTTCCTTAAGCCGTCCGGCGATAGCAACGGCCAGCTTCTGAATACGTTCTACACGCTGTAACTGATTGCCCAGCTTGTTGTGATACACCACGTTGACGAGCTTGGGCGCGCGATCGTCAAGTCTGATTTTTTTATCCTGCTCGTAAAAAAACTTGGCGTCGCCCAAGCGGGCGCGCAGCACGCGCTCGTTGCCGTGAATAATGTTTTCCGGATCATCCGTTTTTTGGTTACTGATAAACAGGAATTTGGCTTGCAATTGGGCGTCATGACCGAAAACAGGAAAATACTTTTGATGCTGGCGCATGCTTAGAATAAGACATTCCTTGGGCACAGAGAGAAACTCCTTATCAAAATGGCCGATATACGCCGTGGGGTATTCGACCAGCGCAGCTACTTCGTCCAGCAGCTCATGAGTGTCATACGCAGCACCCAAGTGGCCCGCCACAGACCCCGACATCGCCATGCCCGCAGATGATATAACACTGACCTCAAGCTTGTTTTCCTTTTCTTCAATCTGAGATCGAATTATCTGCTTCCGTTTTTCAAACGAAGCGGTAACCTTACCCTGCACCTCCAACACTCGCTCATAATCATCCGTCTTTGCGATGACAATATCGACATCTGAAAGAAAGCGGTGGCCTAAGGTTTTATTACTGCTCCTCAACCCCAACACTTCGCCGGGAACAATCTTACTTCCATGCAGCATCATCAACCCGTGCACTGGCCGCACGAATTCCACGTCGCTCTCACCCCAGCGCATAAGTTTGGCAACAGGGAGTTTTTTAATGACGCTGGCGACGATTCCGGACAAGTGTTTTTCCAGTGGCTCACCGGGTTGTTTGGCGCGGAACACAAAATGTTCGCCTTTGGGGCTGCTTTGTTTTTCGAGTTTTTCGATTTCGACACTGCACGATTTGGCAAAACCGAATAATGCGGGCGTGGGCTTGCCGTCTTTATCGAACGCAGAACTGACCGCGGGGCCTTTGCGCTCGACGGTACGTTCGGATTGTTTGGCGAGCACGTCTTTAATCAGCACGGCCAGGCGG
>JBDSTW010000026.1:0-10279 GCA_039928055.1 Gammaproteobacteria bacterium
GTAACGATAGCAAAGAAATTGATCTCAGGATTACCGCCGATGGCATTGATGACCACAATTTTCGAGCGCGGGTCAGGCACAGGTTTGGTTTGTTCACAGGCAAGCTCAAAGGAAATCAAGGCTATCGATCGGTCGCGCCAGGTTAAACGCCCGAGTAACCACCCGGGGGCGGCCAAAATAGCCTCCGGCTCCGCATAAAAGATCACTTCCGCGATCGCGGTATTGGGGAGGATGAGGTTATCGCCCTCGATAGGGATAAGCTGGCTGCGCACCGCAGCTCGTGTGTCCGTCATTCTACTTGCCTTTTATCGCCCATGGCTTTGCGCTGTTTGTTAATGTTGAACTTCGAGCCGCTCGCCGAGCAGATTACCGATATTTTCCAGCAGCTCGCTTTCCTGGAAGGGCTTGCCCATGTAACTGTTTACGCCGATGAGTCGGGCGCGGTCGCGGTGCTTTTGCCCGGTGCGCGAGGTAATCATAATGATAGGGATATTTTTCAGGCGCTCCTCGTTACGCATATGCGTGGCCAGTTCATAGCCGTCCATGCGCGGCATTTCGATGTCGAGCAGCATGATGTCGGGGATATGATCTTGTAATAAGGCCAAGGCGTCGATACCGTCTTTTGCGGAGAGTACATGAATATTGTGGCGCTCGAGCAGGCGCGTGGTTACCTTGCGCACGGTAATGGAATCATCCACGACCATCGCGGTAATGAAACCAGGCTCGACCGCAGTAATAGGCGCCCCTGTTTGCCGGATGTCCTTGACGACCTTGGCGCCCGCCGTGCCCGCACGCACCAGGGCATTGATATCCAGGATCAGCACTACGCGACCGTCGCCCAGAATCGTGGCGCCCGTTATGCCGCGGATCGTGCTGATCTGCGGCCCGACGGACTTGATGACGATTTCGCGGCTGCCCAACAGGCCGTCTACTTCCAAGGCTACGCGGTGATCCCCCGCCCGGGCCAGCAATACCGGATGTTTGCGCTTGGGACCGGATACGATGTGGCGGGTACCGCTCAACACCGTGTCCATGTGCGCCAGATGGTATTCGTACCCACCCGCACTATACGAGGGTGTCTCAGCGCCATACAGTTGCGTGAGTTCCTCATACGTCAATTGCACGACGCGTTCGATATTGTTTAGCGGTATGGCATAGAGTTCCTCGCCCACATGCACCAGGAGCGCGCGATTAATGGACAGGGTAAGGGGCAGACGCACGGTGAAGGTTGTGCCTTTGCCCGGTTCCGAGGCAATCTCCAAGGTGCCGTTTAATTGTTTGATTTCACTGTTAACGACATCGAGCCCCACGCCGCGCCCGGAAATCTGGGTGACTTCCGTTGACGTGGTGAAACCCGGTTCAAGAATAAACTGCATCACCTCGTTATCGGTGGCATCGGCATCTACTCCGAGCAGGCCACGTTTGACGGCCTTGCTGCGAATAGCGGCCAAGTTCAGGCCGCCGCCATTATCGCTGACCTGGATGGCCATCGCCGAACCTTCCCTTTGCAGCCTCAGGGTAATAACGCCCGACCCCTGCTTTCCTGCGGTGCGGCGCACTTCGGGGCTCTCGATGCCGTGATCTATGGCGTTACGCAGCATATGCTCGAGACAGGGGACGAGGCGATCCAGCACCGTTCTGTCCATTTCGTTTTCGGCGCCGATGACGCGCAGGTCGACCTGCTTTTCCAATTGCTGGCAGGTTTGCCTCACGATGCGGCGCAGGCGCGGCATCAGCACGGCAAACTGCACCATGCGCGCGCGCATCAAACCTTCATGAAGATCGGTATTGACGCGTGATTGCTGAACGAGGAGCGTTTCCGATTCGCGCGTCAGGCCGTTCAACAAGCCTTCGATATTCGCCAAGTCACTGACGCTTTCCAGCAAGCTGCGCGACAATTGCTGCATCTGCGAGAAACGGTCGAACTCAAGGGGGTCGAATTCTTCATTCTCGCGGTTGGCCGTTTCCGCGTAACGGAACAATATCTGCGCCTCGGTTTCTATTTCCAGATTGCGCAATTGTCCGCGCAACCGGGAAATGATCTGATTGACTTCGACCAGGTTGAACTTGAAGGCCCCCATCTGTTGCTCAATGCGCGAGCGTGAAATACTGATTTCGGCGGCAAAGTTAACCAGGTTGTCGAGCAGATCAGCGCGCACGCGTATCTGCTCCTGCTGCGGTCGCGCTGCATCGCGCTGATCCTCTGGAACCTGCTGATCTTCAAGCTCATGCTTATCCTCAAGCTGAGCCTCTCGGCTCGCCTGTGGATGCTGTTCCTGCTGTTCCCGAGGTTTAGTGGACTTAAGTACTTCGAGCTTGAACTTTTTAGTCTTGGACGCGACTTGAACCTCCGGCACCGGCCAGATATCAGGCTGCGCCTCCTCGGCAAAGGATTCCGTGCCGCTCACACTCTGCAACGAGGCAATCAGTTCGGTCGCCGGGGTAACGGGCAAATTAATCGAGGCTGAGTCGAGCATCTGCACCAAGCGATCTTGCGTTTTCTGCATTAAATGCGGCAGGTGTGCCGATGGCGCAACCTGCCGGATCAGCAAGACAGTGATCACGGATTCAAAATTATGGCTCAAATCACCAATGGCGCTGATGTTCGCCATGCGCGCACCACCCTTCAGCGTGTGTAGCTGGCGCTGCAATTCTTCCAGGTATTTATGATTGGCTTGATCCGCCATCCATTGCTGAAGTACCGTCTCGCTGGCGTCCAGGATTTCCCTGGCCTCCTCCAGAAAGATTTCGACAATCTCATTGTCTTTCTCGGGTAGCGCCGCACTCTTTGCTGCCGCTTCCGTATCACGGTCAGCGATTTCAGGTACATTCGCAGCCACCGGCTTGACAGGTAACGGGCTCTGGAAAAAATCGGCAAGCGTTTGCAGCACCGCAGACATATCCGGCCGTTCAACCTCAGGGTTTTGCAAGGCCGCGACCATGCCGGTAATGACGTCAATGCTGGTGCGCATCATGGCCACAATCTCGGGACTGAGCACGAGATGATGCTGATTCAATTGCTTGGCATATTCCTCGAGCATGCCACTGATCGTGGCGATGTCGTTAATTCCGGCCATGCCGGCACTGCCATGCAAGGTATGTAGCGTGCGTATGAGGCTGTCGGTGATCCGGCAATCTTCCGGCTCAAGCTGACAGCAATCGACGAACTCCTGCATGGCGGCAAGATGTGTCCCCGCCTCCTTACTGAAGATCTCCAGTAATACAGGATCCAGGTAGGTCCCGGCTGATCTGTCATACAGTTGGCTTATCGATTGTGCGGTTGCAGCGATGTTTTCTGCGTCGACAGGAATTTCCGTCCGCTCCGCCATCTTTGCGGGGACAGGGGTCTCGGCACGCTCGAGCATTTCCGCGACGTAGGGAAGCTCAGCTTCGCCGATGACTTCAGGCCCGGCAGCGGCAAGCGACTCTATGATCTCGAGCGCCTCTGCAGGATTCGTTTCATGGAACTCGGGACCCGTCTCAAGCACGTCAACCGTCGCCACACCGGGCTCAGCGGCCACCGTTACCTGAATCTGTTCAGCGGCGGGTAACGCCGGGACAGCCTGTGGGGTCTGATCCTGCTCCGGCTGACTTATTTGATTGGCGCGGTTCACCAAATCCTGAACATCCACATCGGCCGCCCTGCCGCCATTGAAATGCTCGATCAGCTGCGGCAGGGCATTTTGCGCCTGTTCGACTATGCCGAATACGTCCGGGCCGATCTGCACGGTTCCATTGATGACCCGATTGAGCATACTTTCTACGGCCCAGGCAAACTCGCCAATGACCAGAGCGCCTACCATACGTCCACTACCTTTCAAGGTATGGAATGAGCGCCTCACCAAGGCCAGCGGACCGGGATTATCCGGTTGCAGCTTCCACGCCGCCAGGTTTTTGGAAATCGATGCCAGCTCTTCCTGTGCCTCTTCAATAAATATTTCGATGATCTCGTCATCAATGCCCTCGGGACGCGCGAATCCCGCGACAGGGATATTTAAAGCCGGCGTGGCCGTGGGCGCCGGAGCGGTTGCAACTATATTCACGGCCATGGGTGATTCGGGTTGCATTGCCGGAACTTTCGGCAATGGCTCGACAACTAGCGCCTGTGCGGCGGCGATTTCATCAGCAGGCTCGGGGGTCGCTTGTATTTCGTCCAGGACGGCGACATCCTCTCGCACGGACTCTTGCACAGGGATTTCGTCCGGCGCTGGAGAAACAAAGGGTGCAAGGCCTGCTTGAGCCACCCTTTCCTGCGCGAGATCAAGGATCGTCGCGCGGTCGGTGCGATCTTCATCGAGCGCCTCGAGATAATATTCGATGCTGACGATTACATCGGCCAGGGTTTCGATACGCTCCGGGTCAGGAACGACCCGTTGCTCCAGCAATTCTTCGGCGATGTATTTTTTACATATTCCCAGGAGCTCAGCGGCGCGGAATTCAGCCAGCATGGCCAGGCTGCCCATCACCTGCTTGATCAGGTGAGGCGCATTGTCCAGCAGATTGTATTGTGTGGGTTGGGTGACGAAGCTTATAATCGCATCCTTGACGCGCGAGATGTCGACCTTCGCTTCCTTGACTACGGCATTGAGAACTTGCCGGTATTCCACCTGCTCGGCGTCAGCAGCGCCCGCGGTTTCAGCCTGCTTGGCTTCCAGGGCATCCAGGGAAGACTCTACCCGCAGCAAGGCACTCGCCAACTCCACGAGGCTGGCCTCATTCAGGACGCCATTTTCCTCTATCATCCTTTGCAGTACCGCAACCTGACGTAACATAAGATCGCGCCCGGTATCCAGACTTAGCATACCCAGCGTTCCCCCGGTTTGGCGCAGGATGGTCGCCAGAGGCTCCAAATCCGAGACCGAACGCTGCTCGCTACGCACAAAGATATCGAGCCCGTCTTTGACTTTTGCCAGATCTTCCTTAATGGCAATAGCGACGGTATGGATTAGTTCGCGATTCGGCGCGCCCGGCGCATCGTCCACTCCGGCGGCGTTCGCATCGGGCAAGAACTGATTCAGATTAAAGGCCTGCTTGATTTCCATCACGCGCGCACCGACCGATTGCGCCTGCGTAACATGAAATAGCAGATCACGTATCAGTGACCGCGGCGGCGCGGCCGCCCATTCCTCTTCGCCCAGATCAATCAGCCGCTTAATCTGGCGGTCGACCTGGCCGAGCAAAGGAATAGAAATATTCGACAGGAGGCCGCCCTGGGTGAGAGACTCAAGCACACCGCCGGTCACCCACCATAATTGAACTAAGGACTCGGCGTGCGAAAACTGCTCGAGCTGCTGTATTACCTTGATGAGTTGCTCGACATGCTCAACGGCTTGCGTATCGCGGTGAAAGTTGACCAGGGCCAGCTGAAAACTGGGCCGCAGTTTGCGTGCGACGGTACGTATATCGCCTCCAAAGCCCGCTATGTTCTGTGCCGGCTTTGTGGGTGTGGAACCTGGCTTGAAGACATTCAGGTTCGGGGCGAAGAGCGCTCCGCCGGCCAAGGGTCGTTGGCCGCGTGCCGCACGCAAATCATTTAACAGGGGGAGTAAGGCGAGCGGGTGTTCCGGATGCCCCATTTGCAAGCGCTCCAGATAATCCGGCAATTGCAATATGGCGCGCATCAACAACTCATAGGTAGCGTCCTGTTGCCTGGCAGTATCGTTTAGCAGGGTCAGGGCAAGCTCCTCCATTTCTCCCGCCAGTTGCGCGGGGCCATGGAGTTCAATCATCTGCAAGGTGCCGCGCACTTGTTGCAATTGATTCGCGCAGTGGCGCATTTGGGCAATCTCGGCCGGGTTAGCGGCGAAGGCCTCCAGCGCGTGACGGGCCTGCTTCAAACACTCGTCAATCTCCTGCTTGACCCAGTTTAAGGTATTGGAATCAACCGCTTTGATGGAAATCATCGCACGCCACCACCTGCCCGCGCCCCCAGGGCCCAAGTGTGTGACGGCATCTTATAATGATTTACGGTTTTTTCCGCCACTGTTATCCCCTAATCTTTCCTTGGGCCCAACTCTTCCCGGAAATAACCGAGGAGAAGCCGGGGCCGGTAACACTCAGGCCGGCAACTTGAAGCCCGCGACTGATTTACGCAGCTCATTGGCCAGTTCGGCAAGATTACCCACGGAACCGGCCGTTGCACTGGTACCGATAGAGGTCTGGGTGGTGATCTGCTGAATAGCATTCATGCTGCCTGCAATATTGGAGGCGCTTGCTGATTGCTCATGCGCCGTTTCCGAGATGCCTTGAATCAGTCCGGCAAGCTCCGTGGATACCGTCTCAATCTCTTTCAGTGCAGCGCCGGCATCCTGTGCCAGCCTGGCGCCCGTAACCACCCCCGAGGTACTTTGCTCCATCGAGATAATGGCCTCGTTAGTATCGGTTTGAATCGTCTTAACGAGCGCCTCAATCTGTTTCGTCGCGTTACCGGAGCGCTCAGCAAGACGCTGCACTTCGTCGGCAACCACCGCGAAACCGCGCCCTGCCTCACCGGCCATGGCGGCCTGGATGGCGGCGTTCAAGGCCAGAATGTTGGTTTGATCGGCAATGTCGTTAATCAGCTCGACGATATCACCGATTTCCTGCGAGCTTTCGGCCAGACGCTTGATACGCTTAGAGGTCTCCTGGATCTGCTCGCGGATAATATCCATACCTTGTATGGTATTTTGCACTGCCGCCGCGCCCTTGCCGGCGATCGTCACGGAGTTTTGCGCCACACCGGCGGACTCAACGGCGTTCGCGGATACCTTTCCGATGGAGACGGCCATCGCATTGATGGCCGTGCCCACCTCGGTAATCTGCTGGGACTGCTGATCACTGGCCTTCGCCAGTTCGATAGCGGTTGTTTGCGTGCCCTGTGCAGCGGAGGACACTTCCAGGGTCGTGGTATTAATCTGTGCCACCAGGTTACGCAAGGCGTCAACGGCATAGTTCATAGCGTCCGCGATGGCCCCCGTGATATCCGTGGTAACCGTGGCGCGGGCGGTAAGGTCACCATCCGCGAGGTCGGCCATTTCATCAAGCAGGCGCAAGATGGCCTCCTGATTGCGCTGGTTTTCCTCGGAACTGAGTTCCAAACGTTGCAAGGCATCGCGGCGCGCCCTGATACCGATCAGGAACAGGATAAACAAGGCAATGGTACCCAGTGCATACCCGGTGGTGGCGGATACCGGGCGGCCCTCTTCCAACCCACCGTAAGCGTCAACTAAACGGGTTGTTTCTTTCAGCAAATCATTACTGCCCAGAGATATACTTCTCGCCGCATCCTGGGCCTTGAATAAGTCGGGGAATTTTTCCAGGATGAGCAGATCGAGTTCCGTAATAGAACTGAACAGACCGGATATTTCATCCAATTTCTGCCGCACCTCAATATCGGCTGCGCGCGTGATCTGCAGGCCTGCATTGCCTTCGCGCATGCCTTCGAGCACCTGCACGAAGAATGCGGCATCACGGCGGAATACGTCAGCGGCCTGCGCCGCGACCGTCGAGTCTTGGCCGCGCTCAAATACCTTATTCACATTCGAGCCGATACGCTGACTTAACATGACCTGCCGGCTGGCTAAAAAGAGCTCTTCCGGCGTTGCAATTTTTTTCTGGATGAGGAGCTGGACTAATTCATCCGAGGCTACGGTTAATCTCGGCGTAACTTCATTGATACTGGTAACGAATTTGTTCAAAGAATCCAGCAATTCTTCGCCGCTCAGGATGACATTCGTATTGGTGCGGAATTGGCCCCACAGCTTGTCGACCGATGCGAGAGGTTGAGCCACCTGCGCCGGGGATGGCGGCAGGCCGGTGATGATATCGCCCGATTTCAGGGTACTCAAGCCGCCCTCAAACTGGCTGCGCGCCTGTTTTAATTGCGCGAAGTCTCCGGTTCCGGAAATGGCCGCCTCGGCCTCTTTAGCAATGCGCTGGGACAATACGCGCAGTTCGCCGGAGATGTTGAGGTATTGTTTATCGTATTCGGTCTGCGTGCCGACATACACAAAGGTCGCTCCGACCAGGGCAATAAATGTTAAGAGCAGGCCGACGAGAACGATGGTTACCTTGTCACGGGCCTGATTTTTAGATGCTGCTTTAAACGCTGTTACTGGCATAAATTAACTCCCAATAAAACTGATCTCCCTGGCAGGAGAAGTAATGATGATTACAGTAATTGATGAACTCCTTGATATATAGACTCAACTACCCTGCGCTACGATAACGTATCGGTACGGTTAAACCGCAACCTGAAGAAATAGCGGGCTTTGCACGAGCCGCTGTATATTAAATACTTCCCAGTGTTGCCCTTCCTGAATATAGGCGCCATTCAGATAGTCGCGCGGGCTGTCCTTCGAGACGATCTTGGCCGTGAACTCCTCCTCGACAAAATGCTTCATCCCCAGAACTTCATCGACTACAAGCCCGGCAAACATGCCCTCGTGCTTGACTACGAGTACGCGGCTACGCCGTCCGATCGGCGTCGCTTGCCGGCCCAAATAGGACTGCAAATGGATAATGGGAAGTAAATTACCGCGTACATTGGCAATGCCCTTGAGCCAAGGCTTTGCGCCCGGCACGGCCGATAGCCCGGGATAGGTTAGTATTTCGCGCATCTCCGAGAGCGGCACCACCAAATAAGTGTCTGAAAGGCGAAAGGCGACTCCGGACCAGGTCTTCTTAACCTCTACCTGTAACGGTAAGCCCACCGCATGTTGTCTACTGCGCCGGTCAAGGTCATGCAACAGCGCCATCGGCGCTTTACGGAAGGGGGTTACCATTTAGATGCAGGTCCGGTAATGCATGTCTAGCCGCCAAGTGCCGACTTGATCTTGACGAGCAGTTCGGCTTCGTTCACGGGCTTGGTGATATAGTCCTTAGCCCCTTGCCGCAATCCCCAGATTTTGTCCGTCTCCTGGTTTTTGGTCGTTACAATAATGACGGGGATGGATGCGGTCTCGGGATTCTTGGTAATCTGCCGCGTGGCCTGAAACCCGCTGATACCCGGCAATACAACATCCATCAAGATAAGGTCTGGGCGCTCTGTCGCGGCTGCGGAAATGCCCTGCTCACCATCAACCATCGAAATAGTTACATGGCCATTACGCTCAAGCATCGTTTTGAGCACGTGGGTATCTGTAGGGGAGTCATCTACAATCAATATGCGTGCCATTGTTCCCTCGTTCGCTAATTATAGTTTTGTAGTTCGCAAAAGCGCATTATAGAATGCTCCAGACTTGGTTTGTAAAGCGTTGATTCGACAAGAGTGCAATTGTTTCAGGCTCCACAGGTACTTGCCGCCCCTCGAATTGCGTTGAGCATGGCGCCACGTTTATCTTAAACATGCAAACATGTGCAAGCTTTATACCAATAGATAGGCCGACATTGTGACCGGTGAAGGGCTAAAGCTAGGCCGGGGTTAAAGCGTCACGACGACTTCACGACATGACGTTTAATGGCGCTCAACAACTCTTCCTTCGTAAACGGCTTGGTCAGGTATTGTTCTGAACCGACGATTCTGCCGCGCGCGCGATCGAACAACCCGTCCTTGCTGGATAACATGATGACCGGTGTCTTTTTGAAGGTCTGATTGTGCTTGATCAGGGCGCAGGTCTGATAGCCGTCCAGGCGCGGCATCATTACATCGACAAAGATAATATTCGGCCGCTGATCGGCGATAATCGATAAGGCCTCAAAGCCATCCTCGGCGGTAACCACCTAACAACCGGCCTTTTTGAGCAAGACCTCAGCCGTGCGCCGGATCGTCTTGCTGTCATCGATGACCATGACCTTGAGCCCTTCGAAGCCCTGATCCTGATCCAAGTTTGTAGCTGCCATAGTTGCCTCAGAAACTGCCATAGTTGCCCCGGATTGAAGGTTCATGCGATTCTCCGTCCTTCATAGTAAAATACTCCATGCAAAATTAACAGGACAGGCAGAGCCTGACCTCAGTCTTTGCTCTGCTGCAAGGGTCTGTATTGCTGTATTATCGTCCCTGAACAGACAAACTGCCCCCTTCAGCCGTGCATGAATTGGACCAACCACCCAAGGTGTACCGGTATAGCTGTGGATATTTGAGGTAATTTTCCCAAAGTGGCTATGAGTATTGAATCCCTCCACGCCGTACCGCACCTGACGACCGCCCTAAGCGGTCCCCTGCACCTTATAGAAACACATCTGCTCGCGCACCAGGCGCGCATCGAATACTGGCTGCGTAGCCAGTGGCTGGAGACCCCGGCGCCCTTTTATGCCTCCGTGGATTTGCGCAACGCCGGCTTCAAATTGGCGCCCGTCGATA
>JBDSTW010000027.1:0-1571 GCA_039928055.1 Gammaproteobacteria bacterium
ATCAATGGCAGCTCAGCCACCAGGACGTGTGCGATATCGAGACGCAGTTTCTGGCCGAGCAGGATATGGTGAAGCTCGAAATTCCTTATTTTCAGGAATTGCTGCGCAAAATCCCCGCCCATCTTGATGAACTGGATGCGCATATCGCCCCGGTGTTGGACAGGCCGCTCGAAAATGTCGATCCGGTGGAGCGCGCCATCCTGCGTATCGGCACCTACGAACTGGTCTTTCGCCTTGATGTCCCTTACCGTGTCGTGATCAATGAGGGCGTGGAGATGGCCAAGGTGTTCGGCGGCGAAGAGGGGTATAAATACGTCAATGGTATCCTCGACAAGCTCGCCTATAAATTGCGCAAGGCTGAGATTACGGGCAAGAGATCGGCAATACAGCCGCATTAATCCTGCCAATGATGTGGCGGCTGATGATTTACATCGTTTCAGCTAATTAGCTTAGTCGCTACTTCAGTACTAAACTTCAGATAATTTATGTCATCCTCTGAATTCAAACTCATCGAACACTACTTTGTACGCCCTGCTCATGCGCAGCGGAATCGGGGCGTTGTGCTGGGCATAGGCGACGATGCCGCGCTGCTGCAAGTCCCCGCAGGGCAAGAGCTTGCCGTATCCGTCGATACGCTGATTTCCGGCGTTCATTTTCCCGAGCATACGGCCCCCGCAGACATCGGCCACAAGGCCTTGGCGGTGAATTTAAGCGACATGGCGGCGATGGGCGCGGAGCCGCGCTGGGCCACATTGGCGCTGACCTTGCCCGAGGTCGATGCAGCTTGGCTGGAAGGTTTCAGCGCAGGATTTTTCGCGCTCGCGGAGCGCTATAACGTAACACTGGTCGGCGGTGATACCACGCGCGGCCCCTTATCGATCACTGTGCAGATGCACGGCCTGGTTCCGCAGGGTCAAGCGTTGCGCCGCGCGGGTGCGCGGCCCGGCGATTTAATCTATGTGACCGGCGAACTCGGCGATGCCGGGCTTGCACTGCGCTCGCTGCAAGGCGAAATCAGGTTGTCCCCGGAATACGCCGCATACAGTTTAGCGCGACTCAATCGACCGGAACCGCGCATCGCTGCGGGCCTCGCCCTGCGCGGTATCGCCCATGCCGCGATTGATATTTCGGACGGACTCGCCGCCGACCTTGGCCATATCCTCACAGCCAGCAAGGTAGGCGCCACACTGCATCTCGAACGACTGCCGCTCTCTGCCGGCGTGGCATCGGCGGTTAAGAAAACCGGAGATTGGAGTTTGCCGCTGTCCGCCGGCGATGACTATGAGTTGTGTTTTACCGTCCCCGTGAAAAATGAATCCGGGCTGCATGACGTACTGGAACATTTCGCTTGCCGGAGTACCTGTATCGGTATTATCGAAGACACGCTGGGCCTGCGCTGCGAATTGGCTGACGGAAAGATAGTCACGCCGGACATGAAAGGCTACGAGCACTTCGCTTAGCTTTCAGGCAGGATGTCTCGCGCCGTCATTCCCGCGCAGGCGGGAATCCAGAAGTAGTTGCCGATTTGTTTGGCTGGATTCCCGCCTGCGCGGGAATGACGGTATGTTTTT
>JBDSTW010000028.1:0-2220 GCA_039928055.1 Gammaproteobacteria bacterium
CTCCCGGGCATACCGCAGTATCGCCTCGTTGTTCAGGGCGCGTCCGGCGATACTGACGTTTTTGCCGGCGTCGCTGATCGTTACGCTGGTCAGCCACCGGCTGTTATCGGAAATTTTCGCCAGCGCGGTCAGGTATCTGGAATATCCTTCCGGGCTGCCCAGTTCGCCTTTTTGCACCCTGTTCAGGACTTCCTGGCGCGCCTCCGACCGCAGCTTGAGCGTGGCGATATCCGCCTCCAGGCCCACGGATTGCTCGCGCGAAGCCAGCTTTTGCCGCATGGTTTGCATGTCGGCTTTCGCCGCGAGCAAGCGCTGCTCGCCCTGAGCCGCGGCATTTTGTATTTTTACGGTCTTGAAGCGCTCGAGCCCCCAGTAACCAAGCAGCACAACAAGCATCACGCCCAGTCCGATCAGTGCGGGCAGCGCGGGCAGCACCGTGCTCGTCCGCTCGCGATTCTGAATGAGCAGATTGATCTGTTGGCTCATGATGCTTTCCCCATTCCGCGCAATGCGGCTCCCAGCGCGCTAAAATAGCGCGCCTGGCTTTTCTCCGCCAGGAGTTCCGGTGTCAACGACAGATCGAACAGGGTGTCGAGATCCAGCATCTCCACCGGCTCGGCGATGTTTCGGGCAAGATGCTCGCGCAACGCGAGCGGGGATGGCAACGGCGCCAACACGATGCGGCCGATGGTCATGAAGGGCAGGGTGCGGTTGATAAAAGCAATAGAGCGCTGCAATTGCAGGGTAATGCGGTCGAAAACTTTCTCTCTGCCTTCGTCATCGCTCGCAAGGATTGCGGCCAGCGGCTCTTTGATAAAGCGGTCGAGAAACAGCTCGCCCTCGAAGGTGAAGGTGATTGCCACGCCCTGGTTGCTCAGGACGACCAGCCCAAGCCCTTCGCCCGGTTTTTCCAGCAGCGCGGCGATATTGCGCTGCGTGGTTTCGCGCACATCCAACGCCTGCAAGGGCAGCTTGGCCCGGCGGAACGGCTCGGCACGGTGCAGGACGATTTCGCTTCTGGCGGCGATGACATAGATATGCGTCTGTCGGTTCGGCAGATGCCCTTTGGTTGGAATGGACATCCAGGCGATGTTCGCCTCTTCGGCCGGGTATTTGATCAGGGTGCCCAGCGACCAGCGCACGCTCTGCTCCATCTCGGACGGTAGCACGGGCGGCTCGGGAATCACCATGATGCTGTAGTCGCTACGGTCGAGCGACAGCGCCCACGGGAGCCCAGCCACCGATAGTTTGCGGGAGAGCCGCGACAGAACGTCGGGGCTGGGCTCGGTTTCCGGCATCGAAGCGCATTTGACGACCTGGGGTTTGCCGCCGGACGTGGCGGGTGGCCGCACGCTCACCCCGAAGATGCCCTCGGGGCCGGAATCAACGCCCGTCCAGCCGCGCGCCCGGTCTTTTTTTGCCCACAGTTTCATATTTTGCTAATCATAATCAGGGGACCTCTGATTAATTTCATTTCCGTCATTCCCGCGCACGCGGGAATCCAGTAAGTCGTTGAACTAAAAGCACTGGATTCCGGGTCTCCGCGACGCACAGCCTGCCCCCGCGAAGGCGGGGCCCGGAATGACGGCACATCAGAGTTTCCTTGATAAGGGGGAATCGCAACCATCGTATACCTTGGGATACGCATGGTTATTGGGAAAAGCAGTCATTATCGGCTGGCCCACGACCTGAGTGTTTCAAGGTATCACCTTCCCGACGTATCTTACGATTTAATAAGGAAATCAAATACCGCCACCACCAGCGAAACGAGGTTAATGCTACCATAAATAAAGTTACAACAAGTTACGGCATGGTTGGGAGGCATCTCTTGCAGTTGCCTGCAGCGGAGTGTAAAATGAACCGCCAAGTTCTCAGTGGACAATCGGCGTACTTTCCCGGCGCAAGGAGTTGCGTAACGTGCTGCGGCACGCGGGCAGATGCCAACCATGGGCTGCGGCCCTTTATAATTTGGAGAAATATCATGCGCAACAGACAAGCACTGATACATAAGCAAGGCGGCTTTACCTTGATCGAACTGATCATCGTCATCGTGATCATCGGCATTCTGGCGGCGGTGGCAATTCCGAAATATCAGGATCTCACAACCGATGCCAAGAAGGGTGTCGCAGCAGGGGTTGGGGGTTCCGGCGCTTCCGCTTCCGCAATCAACTACTCTAGAAGGGCAGGGGGCTCAACAGCCGGTAAACCTGTTGCTAATTG
>JBDSTW010000029.1:0-9499 GCA_039928055.1 Gammaproteobacteria bacterium
TTCGCTATCGCGCAATCACGCTGTGGACGCATTCTAATCTCTGGTGCCTCGCGAAGATTTGCCATGTAACGTATGAAGCCGAGGGTCTGGAGAATATTCCAAAGAGCAACGGCATCATTTTCTGCAAGCACCAATCCGCCTGGGAGACCATGGCCCTGCAGCAATTGTTTCCGCCGCAGGTTTGGGTACTCAAACGCGAGTTATTGTGGATACCTTTATTGGGTTGGGGCCTGGCCATGCTTGACCCCATCGCCATCGACCGCAAGGCCGGCCGGCGTGCCCTACAGCAGATCGTCGAGCAAGGCACGCAACGCCTTAATACGGGTCGCTGGGTGGTGATCTTTCCCGAAGGTACGCGTGTTGCTCCCGGCACGCGCGGCCGTTATGCACCGGGTGGCGCCATACTTGCCGAGCGCAGCGGCTATCCGGTAGTGCCGGTGGCGCATAATGCCGGCGCATTCTGGCCGCGCAACAGTTTTATCAAACACCCCGGCGTAATTCGCATAGTCATCGGCCCGGTCATAGAGAGCGCGGGTAAAAATGCGGCAGAGATTAACGCCCTTGCGGAGGCCTGGATCGAGGGGAAAATGCGTGTGATCGAATCGCCCGCAGCGGCGCATGCCCAGGCAAGGGCTTAAAAAATTTACAGGGATGAATGAAGGCTATCGAGCGACCAGCGCGGATGAACGGTAAAGGCCAGCGTAGGCGCTGCCTTGGCCTCTTTGCGTGACGCATGCTTCGCCTCGCCGGGGCTCTCCTGCGAGGCGAAATCGTGCAGTAAACGCTGGTACCCGGCATAAGCAATCATCGCGCCGTTGTCGGTGCAAAACTCCATGCGCGGATAAAACACCATCGCGTGATCTTCACGCATAAGCACATTGAGGGTCTTGCGCAACTTCTGATTCGCACTGACCCCTCCAGCCACGACCAATTGCTTGAGTTGGGTTTGTTGCAGCGCGCGCCGGCATTTGATGGCTAAGGTATCCACTATGGCATCTTCGAAGGCACGTGCAATATCGGCACGCGTTTGCCCGTCGTCGCCGTGAGTTTTCAGGGTTTGGATGGCAAAGGTCTTGAGCCCGCTGAAACTAAAGTCCAGGCCGGGCCGGTTGGTCATCGGGCGCGGGAAATAATGGAAGCGTTCGAGATCGCCGTGCAAGGCCAGTTGTGCCAAGGCCGGTCCGCCGGGATAATCCAGGCCGAGCAGCTTGGCGGTCTTGTCGAAGGCCTCGCCGGCGGCATCGTCCAGCGATTCGCCCAGGATTTTATAATGACCGATGGCCTCGGCATGGACTAGTAAGGTGTGGCCGCCGGAGACCAGCAAGGCGACAAACGGAAAGGCCGGTGAGGCAGGCTCAAGCATGGGGGCAAGCAAATGCGCCTCCATATGGTGTACCGGCAATGCCGGCACCCCCCAGGCCCAGGCCAGCGCGGAGCCGATGGTTGCGCCGACCAGTAAGGCCCCGACTAAACCCGGGCCGGCGGTATAGGCCACGCCGTCGATGTCACCCGCACGGCTGCCGGCCTGGGCCATGACCTGGCGGATAAGCGGCAAGGTTTTGCGCACATGGTCGCGCGAGGCCAACTCAGGCACGACCCCGCCATAATCGGCGTGCAGCGAGGTTTGGCTGAACAGGGCATGGGCCAGCAGGCCACGTTCGGAGTCATAAATGGCGACGCCGGTATCGTCGCAGGAGGTTTCAATGCCGAGGATTTGCATGGGGTTTAGTGTCAACGCTAAGGCCGGTCGAGCGCAAGCCTTTTGCATTTACGGCGATGAGGCATTAATATAGTGGGCTTTCCCGGGCAGACTCGCCGGGAAAGCCAATTAACTTAGGCCAATTAACTTAGATTTTGGTAAGGATATTAATGCCATCCGTACGTCTTAAAGAGAATGAACCCTTCGAGGTTGCCCTGCGCCGCTTCAAGCGCTCCTGTGAAAAGGCTGGTGTGTTGTCCGAGGTTCGGCAGCGCGAATTTTACGAGAAGCCCACCTCCATACGTAAGCGCAAGGCTGCGGCTGCCGTGAAGCGCCAGTTGAAGAAGTCCTCACGCGAAGTTTCCCGCCGGGTTCGCCTCTACTAATCCTCCGCATCGCTTTTCGAGTGCTGTTGCAGAGTATTATAACCCTGCCTCTGTTTGAGGCGGGATTCAATAATGTACAGGTACGCCTGCGGGCGCAAGGTCGGCCTTGTTGAGCCTGGCCTCGAAGACACCATCATGACCGACAGTGCTTTAAAGCAGCGCATCACCGAAGAGATGAAGGCCGCCATGCGTGCCGGGGCCAAGGCGCGCTTAAACGTCATTCGTCTGATCCTGGCCGCCGTTAAACAGCGTGAGGTTGATGACAGAATCAGCCTTGATGACGCGCAAATTCTCGTGGTGCTGGACAAGATGCTCAAGCAGCGTCGCGATTCCATCAGCCAATATCAGGCCGCGCAGCGCCAGGATTTGGTCGATCAGGAGCAGTACGAGGTCAGTGTATTGCAGGAATTCATGCCGGCCGCGTTGAGCGAGGCCGAGATCGATGGAATGATTGACGCGGCGCTGCAAGAGGCGGGCGTAAGTTCACCGAAGGAGATGGGTAAGGTCATCGGTTTGTTAAAGCCGCAGATGCAAGGTCGGGCGGACATGGGCGCGGTGAGCGCCAAGGTCAAGACGCGCTTGGGTGGTTAGTAAAACCCAACGCAAAGACGCAACTGAGAACCTCAAGGAGCCTCTGAACAAGTCACTTCCGCGCAAGCGGGAATGACGATTACCGACTTAATCAAACGTTCCTTAATTAAATCAAAGCCGTAATATTCAAAGTTTGCCTGCGTTTAGCTGCTGCTCTTTCTCGCTTTTTTTAGCCACAACGCATCTTGCAATAACCCCTTCATGCCAGGTTGCATTTAGCGGCTTGATGAAAGTACGACACTATTTCTCTCGCGTCTTGGCGTCTTTGCGTTAGATTTTTGGGATGAGCCGGCAAAGGCTTATACTGCACCCATGGCCGGCCGAATCCCGCAGCAGTTTATCGATGAGTTAATGACCCGCATCGATATTGTCGAGGTCATCGATGCCCGCGTGCCGTTACGCAAGGCAGGGCGCGATTACATGGCCTGCTGTCCCTTCCATGATGAAAAAAGTCCGTCGTTTAGCGTAAGCCAGCAAAAGCAGTTTTATTACTGCTTCGGTTGTGGCGCGCACGGGACGGCGCTCGGTTTTTTGATGGAATATGAGCATCTGGATTTTGTCGAGGCAGTCCACGAGCTGGCCGGGCAGGCGGGTCTCCAGGTGCCGGTGCAGGCGGGCCGCGACGCCCCCCCGGTAAGTAAAGACTTGTACGGTCTGCTGGAGCAGGCGGCGAATTTTTACACGCGCCAGTTACGCGAGTCCAGGCATGCGCAGCGTGCCGGCGATTATCTCAAGCAGCGCGGCCTTAGCGCTGCAATCATAGAGCGCTACGCTATCGGCTTTGCCGCGCCGGGTTGGGACAATCTGCTGCAGTTTCTGAGTGCCGGCAATACCACACTGCAAGCTCAGCTAGCCAAGGCCGGCATGCTGATCGAGAAAGACGGCGGCGGATATTACGACCGCTTTCGCGACCGCATCATGTTTCCGATCCGCGATCAACGCGGGCGCGTCATTGGCTTCGGTGGGCGCGTGCTGGGTGACGAAACGCCGAAATACCTGAACTCGCCCGAGACGCCGTTATTCCATAAAGGCCGTGAACTCTACGGGCTGTATGAGGCGCGCAAGGCTACGCGCGTTCTCGAACGGCTGCTGGTGGTCGAGGGCTATATGGACGTTGTCGCCCTGGCGCAGCACGGCATCCACTATGCTGTCGCCACGCTGGGCACCGCGACTACACGCGATCATGCCGAGCGCCTGTTTCGCATCACACCCACGCTGCTATTTTGCTTCGACGGCGATCGGGCAGGGCGTGAGGCCGCTTGGCGGGCACTGGAAAATGTCCTGCCGGTGATGCATGAAGGCCGCCAGGCCCATTTTTTATTTTTACCGGATGGGGAAGACCCCGATAGCATGGTGCGCAAAGAAGGCAGTGCGGCATTTGAGGCGCGTATGACCCAGGCAAGCTCGTTCTCGACCTTTTTCTACGACAATTTGATGAAAAAAACCGACATAAGCAGCCTGGACGGGCGCGCCCGCCTGGTGGAACTCGCCCGGCCTCTGTTGTCGAACTTATCTGAAGGCGTATTTCGCCACATGATGCTGGCACGCCTCGGAGAACTGGTCCGCATGGAGCCGGGGCAGTTAACCAAGATGCTGAAACAGGTTGAATCAGGCCCTAAGCGGGCGGGTGAAAAGCCGAAAATTCAGGCACGGCGGGCAAGGCCTGAGTCACGGGCGGCCAAATCGCCGGTGCGTATGGCCATCGCCTTGTTGCTGCAACAGCCGCGCCTGGCGCTTCAGGCCGGCGATTTAAACCGGTTTGCCGGTTTTCAGGTGCCGGGAATTGAGTTATTGGTAAGTTTATTGCAGCAATTACAGTCTCAACCGCAGCTTAACAGCGGGGCGCTGCTGGAGCGCTGGCGCGGAACCGAGGACGGTCACCATCTGATGCGCCTGGCGCAGGAGCAGCATCTACTGCCGGAAGAGAATTGGGAGGCGGAGTTTTGCGGAGCCTTGGATAATTTGTACGCGCAAGGCATCGAACAGCGCAAAGAGAATTTACTTAATAAATCGCATATCGGGGAATTAACCCCGGCGGAGAAATTGGAGTTACAAGGGCTGTTTTCGTTACAAAACGGTGGTAGGTCGAGTTAGCCTACGGCTTGAGTGAAATTTACTATTTTTACCGTTAAGAGTATAATCCTTCAACTTTTTTTAGATGTTTTATTTCGACGGGACTCTGGCAGATCATGAACCAAGAACAGCAAGAATCACAGTTAAAATTACTGATCGCTATGGGTAAAGAGCAGGGTTTTCTGACCTATCGTGAGGTCAACGATCACCTTCCCGACGAGATCGTCGATCCCGAGCAAATCGAAGACATCATCGGCATGATCAATGATATGGGTATTCCGGTGCACGAGATTGCCCCGGATACTGATACCTTGTTGCTGGCCGATACCGCGGTATCGGCCGCCGATGATGACGTCGCCGAAGAAGCGGTTGCGGCATTGGCCGCGGTCGATAGCGAGTTCGGCCGCACGACCGACCCGGTGCGCATGTATATGCGTGAAATGGGGGCCGTTGAGCTACTCACGCGCGAGGGCGAAATCGTTATTGCCAAGCGCATCGAGGACGGTTTGGCGCAGGTGCTCTCCGCCCTCGCCACTTACCCGGAAACGGTGGGTGAACTGCTGCGCGAATATGACAAGGCCGAAACCGGCGAGGTGCGTCTCGCGGATATAATGAGCGGGTACGTTGACCCTCTCGCCCTCGAGTCGGAAGCCGCCGCCCTGACCCTTAAAAAGGATATAAAGGAAGTAGAAGACGACGATGTCCTCGATGATGTCGTAGCAGTAGAGGAAGAAGAACCTGCTGAGGTGGTAGAGACCGGGCCGGACCCGGAAGAGGCGCGTGCGCGCTTCGCCGTGTTGCGTAGCCTGCACAAAAAATCCGCGGCGGCGACGGCCAAACACGGCAAGGACCATGCGCGCAGCCAGAAATTGCGCAAGGAACTCGCCGAGTGCTTCCTTGAATTCAAGCTCGTGCCGCGCATGCTAGACCGTCTGGTCGGTAATCTGCGCCAGATGATCGAGCGCATTCGCTCCTACGAACGCATCATTATGGACACCTGTGTCGGCAAGGCGAATATGCCGCGCAAGGAATTCATCACCTCGTTCCCGGATAATGAGACCAATCTAAGCTGGCTGAATAAGCACATCAAGGCCAACCGCTTATACTCCCCCGCGCTTGAGCAGCTTAAGGACGAGATATTGCGTGCGCAGAATAAATTGATCTCCCTGCAAGACAACTGCGGCATGACTATCGGCGAGATCAAGGATATCAATCGCCAGATGTCGATAGGCGAGGCCAAGGCACGGCGCGCCAAGAAGGAAATGGTCGAGGCCAATCTGCGCCTGGTCATTTCCATCGCCAAGAAATACACCAACCGCGGCCTGCAATTTCTCGACCTCATCCAGGAGGGCAATATCGGCCTGATGAAGGCAGTGGACAAATTCGAGTACCGGCGCGGCTATAAATTCTCCACCTACGCCACCTGGTGGATACGCCAGGCCATCACGCGTTCCATCGCGGATCAGGCGCGCACCATCCGCATTCCCGTGCACATGATCGAAACCATCAACAAACTCAACCGTATCTCGCGGCAGATGTTGCAAGAGGTCGGGCGCGAGCCGACGCCGGAAGAGCTGGCAATCCGCATGGAAATGCCGGAAGACAAGGTACGCAAGGTCTTGAAAATCGCCAAGGAACCGATCTCCATGGAAACGCCGATCGGCGACGACGAAGATTCGCATCTGGGCGATTTCATCGAGGACGCGACGGTTATGTCGCCGAATGATGCCGCCGTTTTTGAAGGTCTGCGCGAGGCCACGCAAAATGTGCTGGAAGGGTTGACGGCGCGCGAGGCCAAGGTGCTGCGCATGCGCTTTGGCATCGACATGAACACCGACCACACCCTGGAGGAAGTCGGCAAGCAGTTTGACGTCACGCGCGAACGCATCCGCCAGATCGAGGCCAAGGCCTTGCGCAAACTGCGCCATCCCAGCCGCTCCGATCAGCTACGCAGCTTTCTCGACCTGGAGAGCTAGCCTCTTCTTCTGGCTCACACGGCGTAGACCGGATATACTGCGCCGATTGGGTCTGTAGCTCAGTTGGCTGAGCCGCGAAGCGGCGAAGGCCAGCACAGGGATGTGTTGGCAGGTGTGTGCAGAAATGTTGAAGTAACGCCAGGGAGGGCTACGGCGCAGAGATTACCCTCATCCCCATCCCTTCTCCCGCGGAGGAAAAGGGGGCGAGCCGATACGCTACGCGCGCTTTATATTACTTGGGCCTGTAGCTCAGTTGGTTAGAGCAGGGGACTCATAATCCCTTGGTCGTAGGTTCGAGTCCTACCGGGCCCACCAACTTTAATTAATACAGACCCGTTTCCCTTCTCTCTTAATATAGTAAAAAGCACGTATGCCTACCCTTCGTGAGCACCTTGCACACTATGGGTTCAAAGATTTCGACTCCTCGGAGTTCTACCGCTTTTGGGGCGGGCGGCAACTCGGCGAAGGCAAGGCGAAAATGCTGGATCGCCTGAGAAAGCCGCTGGAAAAGGACGATGTGCGGCCCGACGACGTGCTGCGCTTTTACGAGTTTATCGCCGATCCTGATGTTGCCGCGGTGGTGCATTCCCTGAAGACCGATGCGATCCGGACGAGCGGCGAGGCGGTGTGGCAGCGCATCAAGGGCAGAAAAAAGATACTGGATTTCGGCTGCAATATCGGCTATCTCAGCACCTGGTATGCGAGCCAGGGCAGTAATCAAGTGACCGGCGTAGACATTTCGGCACGCAGTAT
Organism: Gammaproteobacteria bacterium; assembly: GCA_039928055.1. GTDB lineage: Bacteria > Pseudomonadota > Gammaproteobacteria > SURF-13 > SURF-13 > JBDSTW01. Next base: position 7,479 of record JBDSTW010000029.1, read on the forward strand.
CGAGCAGGCGAAAAAATTCGCCGCATCACTGGGTTGTGATGGCGTCACCTTCCTCCACGGCGACGCGAGGAAGATTTTTCAGGGGGTTCAGTTCGATGCGATTGTGGATACCCAGACGCTTTATACTGTGCCCAAGAAGAGGCAAACATTGAAGCATCTTTATACTCTGCTCCATGACGATGGCATAGTCGTCACGATTCCCCCTATCCGCACCGTGGAGAAAATTTCTGCGTATCTGGAGTTGTTGTCGCTGAGTGGATTCTATATTCACACGCTCGACTTTATCGTATTTTCCGCGCTGGGCGAAGCTGATGCTTATCCCGTCATTGAGACGGGCAAGGTGCCCGAGCGGCAGGCCGTGATTGATGTGGAAGCGAAGTTTCGGGCCATGCAGCGGGCGGTCGCTCCCGGCGTCCTGCCTCCCGCGACACTACGCCTTCCCTGGCGGGCGTTGTTCGTAGCATGAGCAATGCTATGACTCATCCCCCTAAAGTCGGTTTTGTAAGCCTCGGCTGCCCCAAGGCGCTGGTGGACTCCGAGCAGATCCTCACACAATTACGCGCCGAGGGTTATGCGATCTCGCCGACGTATCAGGACGCCGACCTGGTGGTGGTCAACACCTGCGGCTTCATTGACGCCGCGGTGGAGGAATCCCTCGACGCCATCGGTGAGGCGCTGGCCGAAAACGGCAAGGTGATTGTCACCGGCTGTCTCGGCGCCCAGGACAACGGCGATCGGGTGAGACAGGCGCACCCGCAAGTGCTGGCGGTGACGGGTCCGCACGCGCTGCAAGAGGTCATGAGCGCCGTGCATCAGCATCTGCCGCCGGCCCACGATCCCTACACCAGTTTGATCCCTCCGCAAGGCATCAAGCTCACGCCGAAACATTACGCCTATCTCAAAATCTCCGAAGGCTGTAATCATCGTTGCAGTTTTTGCATCATCCCCTCCATGCGCGGCGATCTGGTCAGCCGCCCTGTAAATGAAGTCATGCAAGAGGCGGAAAATCTCGTCGCGGCCGGTGTGAAGGAATTGCTTATCATCTCGCAAGATACCAGCGCCTACGGCGTGGACGTAAAATACCGTACCGGTTTTTGGCGCGGTCGGCCGCTGAAGACTCATGTTACCGAGCTGGCAAAGGCGCTGGGCGAACTGGGTGTATGGGTGCGGCTGCACTATGTTTACCCATACCCTCATGTGGATGAGCTAATCCCCTTGATGGCGGAGGGCAAATTGCTGCCCTATCTCGATATACCTTTGCAACACGCCAGCCCCCGCATCCTCAAAGCCATGAAGCGTCCGGCCAACACTGAAAATACCTTGGCCCGCATCAAGGCGTGGCGTAGCGTGTGCCCTGATATTACCGTGCGCAGTACCTTTATTGTCGGCTTTCCCGGCGAGACAGCCGCCGAGTTTGAGGTCTTGCTGGAATTCCTGCGGGCGGCCGAGCTGGATCGCGTGGGCTGTTTCGCCTACTCCGCGGTCGACGGCGCGGTAGCAAATGATTTTCCGGATGCCGTACCCGAGACAGTAAAGCAAGAGCGGCTGGCTCGTTTTATGGCGGCGCAGGAAGAAATTTCTACTGCAAAGCTACGCCGCAAGATCGGTAAAGTTTACACGGTGTTGGTTGACCAGGTCAGCGCGCAAGGCGCTGTAGCGCGGTCTGCGGCGGATGCGCCGGAAATCGACGGTATGGTAAAAATCAGCGACGGGCAACATCTGACGGTAGGCGAATTTGCAAAAGTTGAAATTTTTAACAGTGACGCGCATGATCTGCACGGTCGCGTAATATAGTTTTTTTGCCCGACGCCGACATGAAATGCTTTGCCGCTTCGTATCGGCTTACCGGCAGAAGCGATTTTTGATATATCTTTTTAATTAAGCCTGACAACCCCTTGACAAGCCAAACTGGCGCACTATAAGATTTGCCCATGGTTTTGTCCTAAACCAGTTAGACTGATTAAGTATTTGATTAAACTAAAAAATCATTCTAAAAAGTATCCCACCATATCAGTAACAGG
>JBDSTW010000030.1:0-2220 GCA_039928055.1 Gammaproteobacteria bacterium
TCTGTCTTTGTGCTATCCGCAGTCGGCACCGGCATCGCGCGCCGCTATGCTTTGCGTAGCGGCATGGTCGATGTTCCCAACCAGCGCAGTTCTCATCGTATTCCCACCGCGCGCGGCGGGGGAATAGCCATCGCGGTTATCTTCCTGAGCGCGGTCATCCTGCTGGCAAGCGTAGGTTTATTAGCTTCGAACACTGCCTGGGCCCTGGCAGGGGGCGGGTTATTGGTTGCCTGGACAGGATGGCGGGATGACCGGAACCCTATGTCCATTAAGTGGCGCCTGATTGCCCATTTTTTAGCGGCGCTTTGGGCCTTATTCTGGTTGGATGGAATGTTTAGCCTGCAGTGGGGCGGCGGGAATATGGCGTGGGGATACGCCGGTACTGCGTTGACGCTAGTAGGCATGGTGTGGCTCACCAATCTTTATAATTTCATGGACGGTATCGACGGACTCGCGGCAGCGCAGGCAGTCTGCACGGCAAGCGGCGGGGGATTGCTTTTGTGGCTGAGCGGGGCATACGGATTAAGTCTGGTCAGTTTTGCCCTGGCCGCAGCAAGCGCCGGGTTTCTAATATGGAACTGGCCGCCCGCCCGAATTTTTATGGGGGATGTGGGTAGCGGACTGCTGGGTTTTAGTTTTGCGGTGCTGGCCATAGCAAGCGAAAAATCGCATGCTCTCCCCGCGTTAGGCTGGCTGCTCTTGCTGGCCATCTTCGTAGCGGACGCAACGTTTACATTAATACGCCGTATCATCCACAAGAAGGCATGGTTGCAGGCACACCGTACCCACGCCTATCAATGTGCCGTGCAACTGGGGGCAAGCCACAGGCAAGTAACCCTCGGCATAGTGCTTTTGAATATAGTTATACTGTATCCGCTCGCATGGTTGGTATGGGGGCGCCCCGCGTGGCTGCTCTGGGTATGCCTGGCCGTTGGCGCGCTCGCCTTGCTTGCTTGGTCGGCGATACAGTACCGGTATAATAGGACGGCAAAGGATTGATAATGATAGAATTGCCGTATCAACTGAGTTTAAAATTCAGATAATGATCCAGGAACTACTGAGCGATTTTTAGCATTGATGTTCAGTGGCTTATGAGGACAACCATGCCGCCTGTCAAACCTGTATTGTTTAAGCTGCTGGACTGGGCACATATAAACCCGCGGATCGTTATTATCCTCCACGATCTGCTCATGGTTGCCGCCGCCTGGATGCTGGCCTTCCTGAGCCGTTATGATTTCTCTATGGACCCCGCCCCCTGGCGGATTTTTCTCGCGACGCTTCCCTTTGTTCTTGTGGCGCAAGGACTGGTCCTTTGGGGCGCGGGTATATACCGCGGCGTGTGGCGCTTCGCCAGCATTCCCGATCTATGGAATATTATCCGCGCGGTAATTATAGGTACGCTCGCGGTGAGCCTGATGCTCTTTCTGGTTACGCGCATGGAAGGGATACCGCGTACTACCTTATTGCTCTATCCCTTCTTTCTGATATTTCTGCTCAGCGCCCCCCGATTGATCTACCGCGTATGGAAGGATCATAGCTTCAGTGTCGACAGGCAAAACCGTAAGCGCGTTTTAATCCTCGGAGCAGGCAAGACGGCCGAATTGCTGGTACGGGACATGCTGCAGGGAAGTGAATATTTTCCCATAGGTTTTTTGGACGATGACAAACAACTGAAGGGCGCCCATATACGCGGCATACTCGTGCTGGGCAAGATCGATGAATTAATTGAAATTTCCCGCCATGGAAGCGTAGACATTATTGTCATTGCCATGCCTTCCGCCAGTGCGGTTCAAATGCGTTCCATAGTGGGCATGTGCGAGCGCAGCAAACTACCCTTCCGGATGCTGCCGCGCTTAATGGATATAGTCTCCGGCCAACCCATTATTAATGAATTGCGCGAAGTCGCGATTGACGATCTGCTCGGGCGTGAACCCGTTTCGCTGGACTGGCAGAGCATCAGCGGCAGCATGGCGGGAAAAAAAGTTTTAATTACCGGCGCCGGCGGTTCAATAGGGGCTGAGTTGTGCCGACAGGTTGCGCGCCTGGGCAATGTTGCAATTATCTTGCTGGAGCGCAGCGAATTTAATTTATACAGTATTGAAATGGAGCTGCGCAACGATTTTCCGGAGCTTGTGTTACACACTTGTCTTGTGGACATCTGTGATGAGGCCGCCGTTGAGCATGTTATGGCCACTTACTGTCCCCACGTGGTATTTCATG
>JBDSTW010000031.1:0-7057 GCA_039928055.1 Gammaproteobacteria bacterium
GTCTGCGCGCTCAAGCTCGATCTTTCGATCTGCATGATGCCGCCCTGCGCGATGGTATCCGCCAGTACCTGCATACGCTCCTGCTCGGACAGCGCCGCATAATCCACTTTGCCGTGCGGCAATTGAGCAAACAACTCGGCGACGGCTATGCTGTGCCGTGACGATTCCTGACGCACGTCCATATAGAGCAGGAAAAAGCCGAAGGTCTCCACCAGACGGATCAAATCCTTGAGTTCGCCATCGGCGATGGTGCGGTCTCCGTGCGAGCACAAGGAATCATGAATCAGATACAAGTCGGTTAGTAACGCGGCCTCGTTCGCATAACCACCTTCGCGCACCGGCTCGGGGTGGCAGCCGAGGCGTTTTCTGATCGTGATTAAATTGCATTCCAGGCGGTGACGTATGATGTAAAGTTTGCGCCGGTAGGGTTCGTGGCGAAAACGATCGAGGTTTTCGGCAAAGGCCTTGCTGATGAAGGGCTCATTGACGTTAAGGCTATCGAGCAGTGCCCGCGAAGGTTGGCAGAGCTGACTAGAGTGCGTCAAGATACGGCTCAGGGAGATGACCCGTTTTAAATATTCCAATACGACTGCCTGAGCCTTGAGGCGCAACGCGAGTATGGTAGTCTCGGGTTTTACGTTGGGGTTGCCGTCGCGATCTCCGCCTATCCAGGAGCCGAAACGCAAAAAGCTCGGCACCACGATCGCCTGACCCGTGATGTCCTTGCCATAGGTTTTCTCGATGGCCTTTTCCAGGTAGCGATAGGTGGTAGGCACGGCCTGGAACAGACACTCGTGGAAATACAGCAGGCCGTTTTTTATTTCATCGCGCACCTGCGGGCGCGTAGCACGCACCTCGTCGGTCTTCCATAATATCTGTATCTGCCCTTCGAGCGTTTGGGTGATTTCCACGCGCTCGCTTGCGCTCAGGTTTGTGTCGTTAAGCCGCTCGCTGGTGATAAAGATTCGGCGCAAGGCTTCCATGATGGTCTGACGTTTGGACTCGGTGGGGTGCGCGGTAATCACCGGGATATAGGCGAGCCGGTTGAGCAGCGTTTGCAATTGTTCGGCGCTCACACCCTGGCTGTAAAACTGGCGCAGCGTATGGTCGAACGAGCCCAGCCACAAGGGCCCGCCCTTGTGCACCTGATAGCGTCGCTGGCGATGCTGGTATGCCTCTTCGGCAATATTGACCAGGCTGAAGTAAGTGCTGAAGGCGCGCACCACATGCGTCAGTGTCAGCGGATCCAAAGTAGCGATCAAGCGCGACAGGCGCGCGCGCCGGCGCGGGTTATCGGTTTCGCGCAGGCCGATGTAACCCTTGCGCAGCATCTCGACGGCCTTGAGCACCCGTCCGCCCGCCTGGGCATGCAGAATATTGCCCAGCAGGTTGCCGAATAATTTCACGCGTGCGCGTAGTTCTTTGTCGGAGGGTTTCTTGGCCATGGATCTTTAATATAGAACACGTGGTGGACGACAGGTAGATAAATGGGGACCGGGCAAGCTCAGTCGGCCCGCAACCAAACCGGCGTATTATACCCACTTATACAGTAATTCTTCACTCAGGAGGGTAACGCCTATTTTCCGGAGGGGGAGATTCGTGTCCCGCGCCGCCCGTCAATCTCCTTGCCTCCAAGGCCTTTTGGTAAATGTCCAGGTAGCGGCGCGCACTCTGTTCCCAGCTAAAATCCTGCGCCATGCCACGCCTGGCCAAGGCCCGCCACTTGCGCGTATCGGAATAATGATGGATGGCGCGCAGCAAGGCTGAGAGCAACGCAGCCGGCGTTGCTGCGTCGAATACAAAACCGTTAGCGGTGCCGTTCTTCGAGGTCTGCGGTGTCGTATCGACGATGGTATCGGCCAGGCCGCCGGTGCGCCGCACCACGGGCACCGTTCCATAGCGCAGGCTATAGATTTGATTCAGACCGCAGGGTTCGAAGCGTGACGGCATGAGGAAGATGTCCACGCCTGCTTCAATGCAGTGTGCCAATTCCTCGTCGTAGCCGATAGTGACGCCTACCCGCTCGGGGTACGTCGCTGCACATTGCAGCAAGGCCTGTTCCAGATCTCTCTCGCCGCTACCGACGATCACGATCTGCAGGGGAAGACGCATGAGCTCCGGCATTATCCGTAACAGCAGGTCGATGCCTTTCTGTTCCACCAGACGCCCCACGAAGCCGATCAGCGGCAGATTTTTTACCTCCGGCAGATGAAAGCGCCGCTGCACATCGGCTTTATTGTCGGTCTTTAGCTGCAAGGTGCGCGAGTTATAATTCTTTGCGATAAACGGATCGTGGCGCGGGTCCCATAAATTGTAATCAACGCCGTTTAAGATGCCGGTGAGCCGCGTTGCGCGATGGTCAAGCAGGCCCTCCAGGCCGCAGCCGAATTCCGCCGTGCGAATCTCGCGCGCATAGGTAGGGCTGACGGTGCTCAGCCAGTCGGCGTACACCAGTCCGCCCTTGATGAAGGAAAGCTGCCCGTGGAACTCCAGCGCGTGCAGCGACCAGAGTTCCGGAGGTAAGCTCAGGGAGTCGAATATCTCACGCGAAAATACACCCTGATAAGCCAGGTTGTGAATAGTAAATAAGGTGGCCGGGCGCTTGGTCTCCCGTGTCAGCAGGGCCGGAACCAGACCGGTCTGCCAGTCATTGCAATGCACCAGGTCCGGCCGCCAGCCAAGCCCGGCCTGATCCAGCGCCAAGCTCACGACCGCGCGCGCAAACAAGGCGAAGCGCGCGGCATTATCCGGCCAATTATGGCCATGGATGTCCGCGTACGGGCCGCCGGGCCGGTCAAAATAGTGCGGCGCATCGATGAGGTATAATTTGATCTGTGTGCCGGGCACGCGCCCTTCCAGGATCGTAACCGGCGCGGCGCTGCCGATGATGTTTAAACGGGCCGCGGGCTTGAATTCACCGGCGCATGCCAAGGCCGCACGGTAGGCGGGCATCACCACACGGATATCCTGGCGCAGTTCCTTGAGCGCTACGGGCAAATAACCGGCGACATCCCCAAGACCGCCGGTCTTTATCAAGGGATGCAGTTCACTGCAAGCAAATAGAATCTTGCGCATACTCTTTTGTCCTAAATAAATACCTGACTCGGCGGCGCTTTAGCCGGCGCGACGTTAATCCCTTTTTCCATAAGCGGCAGGATTATGGCAGTATTAGAACTCATCTCATAGTTAGGATTGTCATCCTGAGCCCTTCGCTTCGCTTAGGATAAACTTCGCGAGGGATCTCTTGATACCATTAAATCTATTTATGAAGTGAGCTTTAGATAAAAACTTGCGCAGTGTGGTTAATTTTATGCCAGGAGGCACACATAATGAGGATCGCTCTACTTGGGCTCGGTAAGATGGGGGCTAATATGGCCCGCCGCCTCGCCCGTCATAACATTGAGGTCGTCGGTTTTAATCGCTCTCAGGAAATTGTTAATACGCTTGCCGCCGAGCAGGTCATTATCCCGGCAAATACGCTCACCGAGGTCGTCGCCAAGCTGTCGACGCCGCGTATTATCTGGTTGATGCTGCCGGCCGGCATTACCACCGAAGAGGCCATCAATCAATTAGTTCCGCTGCTGGGCAAGGGCGACATTATCATTGATGGCGGTAACTCCAATTACCACGACAGCGTAAGGCGCGGCCAGTTGCTCGCGCAGCATAACATTAGCTTCGTAGATGCCGGCACTTCAGGCGGCATCTGGGGCCTGGAGAACGGTTACTGCCTGATGGTCGGCGGCACTACGCAAACGGTGGAGATCATCGCGCCCGTGTTAAAGGCCCTGGCCCCGGCGTCTGATCGCGGCTGGGCACGGGTCGGTCCGGTAGGTGCCGGTCACTATACCAAGATGATTCACAATGGCATTGAATACGGCATGATGCAGGCCTATTCGGAAGGCTTTACCCTGCTGCACAGGAAGGAAGAATTCGAGATCGACCTCGCTCAAATTACCGAGTTGTGGCGGCATGGCTCGGTGGTGCGCAGCTGGTTGCTGGACCTCACGGCACAGGCTTTTAAAGTGGATGCCGCGGTCGGCCCGGCAAGCCCCGCACAAAAGCCCGCGCAGATACTGGATGCGCTCTCGCCTTATGTAGAAGACTCGGGCGAAGGACGCTGGGTGGTAATCGAGGCGGTGGAGCAGGGTGTTGCCATACCGGTGATTACCCTGGCCCTGCAGATGCGCTTTGTCAGCCGCGAGACGAGCGGCTATGGATACCGGTTACTATCGCTGATGCGCAAGGCCTTCGGCGGACATGTCGCCCCCAAAATCGAGAAAAAATCATGATAGAGCCGTGCATATTCGTCATCTTCGGGGCCACCGGCAATCTCGCGCAAAATAAACTGCTACCGGCCTTGTATCACCTCGAAGCCGCCGGCCGCCTGCCCCTGGAGGTTACGATTGTCGGGTTCGGGCGCCGTGACTGGAACGATGAAGCGTGGTGCAACGAGGTGGCTCAGCTACTGGAGTCGCGGGTACGCAACGGCCTGGATAAGGCTGTGTTCGAGAGGTTTCGCCAGCGCCTGCATTTCTTTCAGGGCGATCTGGATGACGGAAAATCTTATCAGCACCTGAAAGAATTTCTGGCCAAGCCGCCTTTCACGAGTGAAAACATGATTTTTTACATGGCCATTCGGCCCGCGGCCTTCGGCGCGGTCAGTCAGTATCTGGCCGATACCGGTCTGAACCGGGAAGAGGAGGGCTGGCGGCGTCTGGTGGTCGAGAAACCCTTCGGCTATGACCTGGAAAGTGCCGACATCCTCGAAGAGCATTTGCACCGTAATTTTAGCGAACGCCAAATATTCCGCATCGATCACTATCTCGGCAAGGGCATGGTGCAGAATGTCCTGATATTTCGCTTTGCCAATATCATGCTGGAGCCGGTGTGGAATCGTAACTATATCGATCACGTACAGATCACTCAATCAGAGACGCAGGGCATAGCCGGACGCGCGGATTATTACGACAGCGCCGGTGCGCTGCGCGACATGTTGCAGAGCCATCTATTGCAGCTTGTCACGCTCGTGGCGATGGAACCGCCGGCCAATATGCATGCCGAATCGCTGCGCGATGAAAAGGTAAAGGTGCTGAAGTCCATTCGGCCCATTCCGCAAAGCGCCGTGCACGCGCAGGCCTTTCGCGCGCAGTATACGCAGGGCAAGCTGGACGGCCATAAAGTGCCCGGCTATGTGGATGAAAAGGGCGTGCAGCCGAAGAGTACCACCGAGACTTATGCGGCGGTCAAGTTGTACATCGACAACTGGCGCTGGCGCAACGTGCCGTTCTATATTCGCACCGGTAAGCGCATGGCGAAAAATACCTCTTATATTTGCATCCGTTTCAAGGAACCTCCGCAGCGTTTGTTCAGCGACACACCGATCGAAAAGATTAGCCCCAACTGGGTATTGCTGGGCATAGAGCCGGAAGAGTGTCTGCGCATCGAGCTTCAGGCCAAGGTGCCGGGGCTGAAAATGGACACGCGCACCATCAGCCTGGATGCCACATACCGCAATGAATTCGAAGTTCAACTGGATGCCTACGAAGGCCTGCTGCTCGATGTTATCGGGGACGATCATTCGCTGTTTCTGCGCTACGACGAAGTGCGCTGGGAGTGGCAGATCATGGATCCGATACTAAAGGTATGGTCTATGGAACGCGACTTTATTGCGACCTACCCGGCCGGCAGTTGGGGCCCGGACGAGTCCAGCCGCCTGTTTCATCGCCCGTATCAAACCTGGCGCAATAGCCTGGAGCTTAAGTACAACGATTAGCCCCGGTCCGGGACAGGGAACGCTCATTTAAGCTGAATTAATAAAGAGGCTTTATTAATAGATAGGGACGTCATGAACTTTTACGCCGTCGATAACAACAATAGGCCGCACTTATGTCTGAATTAACGCAATCTCCCGCCTGGCGCGCCCTCCAACAGCACTATGGGCAGATTGCGCAGCAGCACATGCGCGATCTCTTCGCCGCCGATGCGCGACGCTTTGAAAAATATTCGATCAGCCTCGGCGATCTGCTGTTCGACTATTCCAAGAATCGGATTACGGAGCAGACGCTGGCGCTACTGCTCGACCTGGCCGTGCAGGCCGATGTCAAAGGGAATATCGAGCGCATGTTCTGCGGCGAAAAGATCAACACCACCGAGCATCGCGCCGTACTGCATAGCGCGCTACGCAATCGCTCTAAGCGCCCTATCAAGCTCGATGGTGCGGATGTGATGCCCGCAGTGAACGCAGTACTCGCACATATGCGCGAGTTTAGCGAAGCGGTGCGCAGCGGTGCGTGGCAGGGCTACACAGGAAAGTCCATCACCGACATCGTCAATATCGGCATCGGCGGTTCGGATCTCGGCCCCGCGATGGTTTGCCAGGCCCTCAAGCCTTACGGAAAGGCCGGGCTCCGGGTGCATTTCGTATCGAATGTGGATGGTACGCAGATTGCCGAAACCTTAAAAAGCCTGAGCGCGGAAACGACCTTGTTTGTAATTGCCTCGAAGACTTTCACCACACAGGAGACATTAACCAACGCCCACTCCGCGCGTTGCTGGTTTCTCGATGCAGCGCACGATGAGCAACACATTGCCAGGCATTTTGTTGCGGTGTCTACCCATGCGGAAAAGGTCGCGAGCTTTGGCATAGACACGAAAAACATGTTCGAATTCTGGGATTGGGTGGGCGGGCGCTACTCGCTCTGGTCGGCGATCGGTTTGCCTATCGCGCTCTACATCGGCATGGAGAATTTTGAGGCCTTGCTGGGTGGCGCCTATGAAATGGATGAGCACTTTCGCAATACGCCATTTGAAAAAAACCTGCCCGTCATCCTGAGCTTGCTGGGAATCTGGTATTGCGATTTCTTTGGCGCGCAGACGCAGGTCATTCTGCCCTACGATCAGTATCTGCAGCGCTTCCCCGCTTATCTACAACAGGCGGATATGGAGAGTAACGGCAAGAGCGTCACGCACGGCGGCAGTAAAGTGGATTATGCGACCGGCCCTGTCATCTGGGGCGAGCCGGGCACGAACGGCCAGCACGCCTTTTATCAATTGCTAC
>JBDSTW010000032.1:0-4562 GCA_039928055.1 Gammaproteobacteria bacterium
GGCGCGTCGTCTTCGCTTTCCAGCAAATCCTCCGGCGCGCCTAATTGCTGCGCGACGCGGAACAGGTCCATGTCCTCGCCCAGATCGCCCATCATCAGCATGGCCTGGTTGGAGTCTTGTTCGTAACTGCGCTGCAGCAGGGTCTCGAATTTTTCCACGCTCACGTTCTTCAGCTTGAGCGGTTGACCTACCAGGCGGCGTACCTCGGCCAGGGTCAGCGCCGTGGTGCCCGGTTTACACAGCACCACCACGCGGCCGTCCTCGATATCCGCGGTGAGCACGCCATGACGCTTCGCATAGGTAAAGGGCAGGTGCGCAATCGCATGCGCGGATGGGCTGGGCGGAGGGCTGGCGAGGGCTGGCGGCGCAGGCTGTAATGCGGCCGCTGGCGCGCTTTTTGCGGTATCCGGCGGCGCGGGGCCTGCCGCGCGTTGTTGCGCTTTGGAAATGTCTTCCGCTTGCGCCAGCGATGCCGTGATGTGCTTGGGCATGGGTGTGGTCATAAATCTATCCTACACCATTAATAGGATGTGTTCCTTGGCGTGGGGTGTCATCAATCTATTTTCTCCACCCGGGTATATAGTCTAAATCGCCGTTTATTTTATCAGTTGTTTTGGCGGAATTATGCTGGGGCGGCGGGATGATGGTTTCCACTTTTTCGCCGCTGCTCGCGGGCGCAGCGAGGATTTCCTCAATAGGCGGCAGTACCGGCGAAGCCACATTGGGTTGCAGGGCGACACCCTCCGCGGCCTTATTGATCTGCTCGGCGCGGATGTAATTGTACTTGCTGTTGGCGATGCGCGCGCCGGTGGAGGGATCGCGCACGATCACCGGGTGCAGAAAGACCATCAGATTCCGCTTTGTTACGTCGCTACGGGTGCTGCGAAACAGTGCGCCAAGCCCGGGGATATCTCCCAGCACCGGGACCTTGCGTATACTCTGCGTGTGATTGTTATCGATCAACCCACCGAGCACCACGATCTTGCCGTCGTCGACCGTCACGCTGGTCTTTATGGAGCGCTTATTGGTGATGAAGCCGGAAACGGTCGAGGCCTCAACGCTGGAAACCTCTTGCTCGATCTCGAGCGAGACGGCATCGCCTTCGTTGATTTGTGGCTTGATCTTGAGTTTCAAGCCCACATCTTGACGCTCTATAGTTTGAAACGGATTGGCCAGCCCGCCCGTGGTCTGTTGCGTGCCGGTCAAGAAGGGCACGTTCTGGCCGACCACGATCTCCGCCTCTTGATTGTCCATGGTCACCAGGGTTGGCGTAGACAATACATTGCTGTCGGCATCCGCCAGGAGCGCGGTGATCAGCATACGCAAATCGGTAACGCCGCCGGAGCCGAACAGGCCTAAGCTGACACCGGACGCGGCCAGCGTACCCGGGTCAACGGCAATGCCGGGCACCCCGTTGTTAAGCGTAGTACCGCCGACGATCCCGCCCGTACGACCGCCGCCGAACACATACTGGACGCCCAATTGCGCTGCCTTGGTTACGGAGACCTCGGCGATCACCGCCTCGACCACGACCTGCGCGCGCCGTATGTCCAACTGGCGGATCACGGCCTGAATGGAGGCAAACTGGGCCGGGGATGCGGTGATGACGAGTGAATTGGTAGCCTCGTCCGCCCGAATTTTCAACTCGACCTGATTATTGGGATTATCCGCCGCTACGGGGACAGGCTGGCCGGGCTGCAAAGGCCCCCTGGGCAGGCCCGCTTGGTGTGGCGCCGCGAAGGCGGGAATATCCGTCCCGCGCTCCTCACCCGGCGACCCGCCCTGTGATCCGTTTGAGCTGAACGTGATCGAATCGCCGTTGCGGTCCCGGCTGCGGCGGACCGGAACACCGGTCAACACCTCGACCAGATCGGTTGCCTTGGCATAGCGCAGGTAAACAACGTGCGTGTCGCCGCCGCCATCGTCTATCGGCGTGTCAAGCTGGCCGATGGTGGCGCGGATGCGTAGCCGGTTGGCCTTTTCCCCGCTGACCAGGATGGTGTTGGTGCGTTCATCCGCAATCAAGGTGGTGCGCGTCGCGGTCGGGTCGGCCTGTACATTCTGCTGCTCCAGCGTCGTCAGGATACGCACGAGCTCGGCGGCAGAGGCATGTTGCAGATGGATTATTTCGATCTCATCGGTACTGGGACGGTCAATGCTGCGAATCAGCCTGGCCAGGCGGTCGGTGTTGGCGGCACGATCGGAAATGATCAGCATATTATTTTCCGGAAAGGCCGCCATATGTGCCTGCGGACTGGCCAGCGGGCGCAGGATCGGCACGAGTTGCGCCGCCTGCACATTGCGCAGTTCGACCACACGCGTAACGACCTCATCGCCTTCGCCCGGACTCTGGCTATCCACCGTGGTGATATCGTTAAACTTGGCGTTGGCGTCCGGGATGATCTTGATAGCCTTGCCCGCCGGCACGGCGGCGAAACCGTTAACCTCCAGCACCGACAAAAACACCTTATAAATTTCATCCTTTTCCATCGGTCGCGATGAAATGATGGTGACGCGGCCGTTGATGCGCGGATCGATGATAAAATTCTTGCCGGTGATATCCGCCACCGTGGCGATCAAGGCGCGGATATCGGCATCCTTGAAATTCAAGGTCGCGGTTTCAGCGATGGCCAGCGCGGGGACGAGCATGAGCGTGACGAGCAGGCAGCCGCGCGATCGCGAAACGAGGCGCGCTAAAGTTTTCGCTGTATAAACGCTGAAACACCTGAACATTAATGGATCCTTTGCGTGATTGTTTGTTTAAGGGCGGGGATTATTCGTTGATGCGGGCACTTAAGGTTCTACTCTCGCCGTTGCGTTCGACGACAACTTGCAGCTCGCCCGCAGTGGCAAGGTTCTGCATGATCTCGAAGGCCTTGGCGGGATTGTCCAGCGTGATACCGTTGACCGCCGTTACTATATCCCCCGGCTGGAATCCCAAATTACTGAACAGGCTGGGGTCGCTCCCCGGCTGGATGCGATAGCCCTTGAATTTGTCGCCATCCTGCACCGGCTCGGCCTGGGCCAGGCCCGCCAAATTTTGCGGATTGGTGGCGAGCACATCGCGGTAATTGCGCAAGGTCGCACTGATATCGGCGGGCTGCGCGGTAATGCCCATCCCCGGCTCACCCCCTGCATTGCCCGGTGACATACCTTGCGCTTCAAGGCTTTGAATATCGCCCCCGGCCGGAAATGATGCGGATAAATCACCCGGCAGCGCGGCATTCACACCCGGCGATCCACCCGGGCTGTCCTTGACCAGGGCCAGTATCTCATCCTGATTGTTGCGCGTGAGGATGACATGGTCCACATAAATTTCCTTTAGTACCGCCTCGCCGGGAAGTTGAGCATTCACGGCGTACGAATCTTCCTTGCCTGCCGCGTCAGCGATAATCGCGCGGGCATTATGCGCATCCTGCGAGGCGATGACGCCCTTCAGGGTTAACTGTAAGGGCGTTTGCGGAACCATCGCCGACGGCGCGGCACCGGCGGCTTGTTCTCCCGCCTCGCCGAATAAATGTAAAGCGGCCAGGCTTGCGTGTACCGACCCGGTGGGCGCGGCCACAGAAGCGGTGCTCGGCCTCAGCACGGGAGCCTTCCCGGCAATCGGCGGGACGGGCCAGGCAAGCCAGGTAAGTTGCGTGAGGGAATAAGCCACGGCGATGACCAGCCCGGCATTGATAAGGGGAACGAGGCGCTGCGTGAGCCGCCCTGACAACGCCTGTGTTAAGGGGCTATTCCAGCCGATAGATGTCATAACTTACCCTGCGTCTGGCTCCGGCAAGCGGCCGGACGCCGTGACTCCAGCGATAATCTTAGCAGAGCCGGTTAACAGGGGAAAGGCCGCAGCCTGGGGTATGGTGATTGCATTACTGGCTGCGATTAAGTAAACCGCACACGACATTGCCACCCTCGTTCTTAATCTTTACCTAAAGGGTTGGGTACCATAGAATCTTTAAGACGCGCGCGCGTGATCCTCATAGCTGTGCTTCATCCTGAGATAAGGCAATAGATAGGGCGCGAGTCTGCGCTGGTCGACGGCATCGAGATGGCGGAATGAGTTTACGCGTTTACGGCACAGCATCGCCCCGCACGCACACGGAAAACCGGCGAAATCCGCTTCGTCGATGGCCGTGCTGTAATCCCAGGTAATTTCCTCGTCGGGCGCGATATCGCGTAGCGCAACCAGGGTTAAATCGGCGCCAAAACCGGCATTGGGATCGCAACTGTGGTTCACAAAATCATCCGCCTCTCCGGACGGCCCCAGGTAAAGCTCAGGGCCAACCTGCAAGTGATAGTCATTGAAATCCACCTGCGCTGCAGGCAATAACGGGCCGGCAAATTGCAGAATCTCGGCACCGCGCGCTATAGGCCGGGCAGCGAACACGCCGCGGCCATGCTGCGGACTCTCGCGTATATAGACCTTCACGATTGTCGTGCCTGCCCTTGCGTTTCCGCTACGGTAGCTGCCGCCCAATCCTGCGGTTTGAGAAAGACGTCATAGAGTTTTGCCTCCGCCGTGCCCGGTTCGGGCTGCCAGTTGTAGCGCCATTTTACCAAGG
>JBDSTW010000033.1:0-6210 GCA_039928055.1 Gammaproteobacteria bacterium
GTGTAAATAACGCTCCAGCCAGGCGATGGATTCGGCGTCGAGGTGGTTAGTCGGTTCATCGAGCAGCAACATATCGGGCGCCGATAATAATAATTTGCACAAGGCCACGCGGCGCCGCTCGCCGCCGGAAAGTTTGGTGACATCGGCCTCCCACGGCGGCAGGCGCAAGGCATCGGCGGCGATGTCAAGTTTTCTATCGAGGTCCCAGGCACCGGCGGCATCGATTTGATCTTGCAGCTTGCCTTGCTCTTCGAGCAACGTACTCATCTCGTCATCGCCCATGGGTTCGGCAAAGCGCATGCTGATGTCATTGAAGCGCTCCACCAGGGCCTTGGTCTCGCTGATGGCCTCTTCGACATTGCCGCGCACGTCTTTACTGGCATCGAGCTGCGGCTCTTGCGGCAGGTACCCCACCCGAATGCCGGCCTGGGGGCGCGCCTCGCCGAGATAATCCTTATCGATGCCCGCCATGATACGCAGCAACGTGGATTTTCCCGAGCCGTTCACGCCAAGCACGCCGATCTTGGCGCCCGGGAAAAAAGACAGGGTAATGTCCTTGAGGATTTCGCGCTTGGGCGGCACGACCTTGCTCACGCGGTTCATTGTGTAGATGTATTGGGCCATAGGACTTTTGGGATCTGGTTGAAGGGATCGGGCAGCTCACTGCAAGGCAAGGCGGCGATGGTATCAAGCTTGAGGGGAGGGTTTCAATCCTTCTTTAGCCGGCGCGGGTTTACGTTGCCCCAGACTGAACAGGTTAAAGATCAGGGAGTGCTCTATTCCTCCGCATTGTACTACTGCTTTAATGCGGCTATATCCTTGCGCATGCAGAGCGCCGCGCTACCGTCCTCGTAATAAGCCTCCTTGCGCCTGGCCGGTACATAATCTCGGTTCTTATACAGATGTAGCGCAGCATGATTATCCGTGCGCAGTTCCAGGCCGATACGCACGCAACCTTTTTTTACGGCGGTATCTTCGGCGGCCCGCACCAGCGTGCGTGCGATGCCGTGTTGCTGATGTTGCGGATCGACGACCAGGGAATAGAGTCGTGCATACCGTGTGTTGCGACGAAATAAGACGACGGCATCGCCGACAATTTTGCCCTGCATTTCGAACACCAGTACGACGGCATGCGCGTTGGCGATGAGATGGCGGAAGCTGCGCCGCGATAAGCGATCGCTGGGGAAGGATGCCTCCAGTTGCAGCAGGGCAGGCACATCGTGCGGCAGGGCATGGCGTACCCTGCCGCTTATCGCAGATTGTTGCGGCTGCGCCGTATGATCGGCGGCGTTAGCCCTGGGCACAATGCCGGCGCAAGGTAACCTTGTCGCCGAACAGGGCCGGACGATAACTCATCTTCACCCTGCGTAAATTCTCCAGGCCAAGATCATCGCCCACGTTTATATAGGTGCAGTCGGTGTAGCGTTTGGCGAACTCGCGGAATAAATATTGGGCCGAGCCGGGGACGGTGAAGTTGGTCTTCTCCACCAGGACACTGGCCACATCGGGAGTGATACGCTCGCCAAAGGTGAAACCCTCCAGGCGATCGTCGATGATGAGGCACAGGCCTTGCAGTTGCAGGTAGTCGTAGTGCTCCAGTGCCCGGTTGATGGCGTTGCGTTCCATCTCCACGGTGAAGAAGAAATCGGCAAGGTAGTCGGGCGTCAGATACTTCAGGCGATTCTGCAACCAAGTGTTGACGAGTTCATTAATGCCATCCCAGTGCTGCGGGCCCAACGTCTCCATGCGGTGGTTGGGGTACATGCGCCGGAACTGGTTAATCTCGCCACGCTTGGTTTTATAAGCGTTGCCCTTGAGTTCGATGAGGTCTTCGGTGCGGTAAATATAATCCGGGAGGCTGCGCTCAATTAGAAATTCACCCGGATAAGCTTCAATGCCGGCCGCTGCCAAGCTCGCATCGTCTTCCGCATCCAGGTTCAATACCTTGAGAAAATCGCGGTATACATACTCCACCTTGCCGATATAAGGCGTGGAATTATAAGCATCCATAATTTCAAAGCACGATCGCAGAGCGCCCAGTTGGCGCTCTGCTTGTCCGAGCGGGGGCAGCAGCATGGTCAGGCCGTTGCCGGTGAGGCTGAACAGGCAGAAGCAATCTTCAATAATTTGGTAAAAGCCGCTCATCTGCGACAGCCAGATGATGTTATTGGCAAAGGTATAGTCCGACAGCGGCGCTTGAATACGCCTTAAATAACCCTCGAACAGCGGTTTGATGTCGGTGCTGAACGGATAAAGCCGGTGACCCTCAATGGCGAGGTAACTGGCGGGAAATGTTTTGTTGACGTGGAGGGAAAGTAGATTATCGTTGACGGCGGGGGCATCATATGCGATGTGATTTTTAGCGGTTAAACGTCTACCGGGGGGTTCGTTGATTTGATTTTGCATGTGTTCATCTCCTCAGGGATGAGAGTAAAAGTTAAAAAATTCGCCAGCGTAAAAAAGTCCTGACAATGTGTTTAAAAACTCGTTAAATTGCGCGTACTAAAACAAAATGACAGGCCCATGTCAACTGTTAATTTAATAGACGATCGCCCGCTTGCAAGGGAAGGTGCGCGTTACCAAACCGATGGCTTTGTCTTGCGCCAAAACCTTTTTACCGGCTTCACGCTTTTTTCCAAAAATTCGATGATCAGCGCCGCGATGTCCTTACCCGAGACCTGTTCGATTCCTTCCAGGCCCGGCGAGGAATTTACCTCCACGACGACCGGGCCGCGCTCCGCACGCAGGATATCAACGCCCGCGATGTTGAGGCCCATGATGCGTGCTGCCCGTAGCGCTATGGCTTCTTCCCCGCGGGTAATGTTGATCGTGCTTGCCGTGCCGCCACGATGCAGGTTGGAACGGAACTCGCCTGCCTGGCCCTGACGTAGCATGGCGGCAACCACCTTGCCGCCGATTACAAAGCAGCGTATATCCGCGCCGCGCGCCTCTTTGACGAATTCCTGCACCATGATGTTGGCCTTGATGCCCATAAAGGCTTCGACCACGCTGGCGGCGGCCTGCTTGGTATCGGCCAGTACCACTCCGAGACCTTGGCTGCTCTCCAGTAATTTCACGATCAGCGGAACGCCGCCCACCTTGCCGATCAGGTCCTGCGCATCTTCCGCGGCATGGGCGAAGCCGGTCGCCGGCAGCCCGATGCCACTGCGCGTGAGGCGTTGCAGCGAGCCGAGTTTATCGCGCGAGCGGTTGATGGCGTTCGAGGTGTTGGCCGGGAATACACCCGCCATCTCAAATTGACGCAATACCGCCGTGCCGTAGAAGGTAATAGAGGCGCCGATGCGCGGAATGACGGCATCGAAGCCGGTCAGGTCTTCGCCTTTATAGTGAATGGCGGGACGGTCTGCATTGATGCTGATATAACAGCGTAGCGTGTCGAAGACGCGCGCCTCGTGACCGCGCTGCAGGGCAGCCTCGACCAGACGGCGTGTGGAATAGAGTCTTGCATTACGTGAAAGTACCGCGATTTTCATTACCAAGTTCCTTATGGTTAGGGTGCTTCTGGTGCCCCTTTAATCCTTTGCTGTCTTGCCCCTGCTTTTGCGCACCTGTGCATCAGTGGCGCGCGGCAATTTGGCGGGTGTCTTCAATAGATAAGAGGCCTCCGGATCGACCAGCAAACGTCCCTGCAGGGCGGTGCGTCCCAACAGCATGCGAAATGTCATGGAGCTGCGATTGGTCAAGGTGATTTCGATAGGCCAAGTCCGCTGGCCGATCTGCACCGGGGTGCAAATGACTATACGCCACTCGCGGTGCCCTCCCGAGTCGCTTACCCAGCGCTCATCGATCACATCGGCGACACAGACTATGGTCTTGTCATTGCGCTCCTGCAAGGGATGCACGCTAAAGCGTACACGCAAGCAACCGTTCTCTTCAAATTTTTCCCACTTAAACGCGTGCAGGGCGGAATTGCGCGCGCCGGTATCGATCTTGGCCTTAATCGCCGGAATACCCAGCTCGGGCAAGGCCACCCATTCCCGCCAGCCGACCCAAGGTTTAGTTTTGTTCACCATTGATTAGCATTTTCCTGAGCAGGTGCGGTACCGTTCAAACCTTAAGCCCGCATGAAGACAGCCTGCAAACTACTATACTAAAACACCGCTTATAATACAGTGACCGCGTTGCAAGGTTCCAAGCTGTTGATTTTTAGTCGGCTGAGAACATACCAGTAGACGCGCGTCGCCCCCCAGCGGGCTGTTGCGCACGGGCTAGCCCCGCCAGGGGGTTAATCCAAACCGGGTGAATCGACATGGACAAAAACCATTCTGTTTGTGTTTATCTGGGCGCAGAGTTGGGCGCCTACGGCTTCGGCCAGGGTCATCCGTTCGGCGTCGATCGCATGGGCGTATTTTGGGACGAGGCGATGCGTCGCGGGCTGGATGCGCGCGTGGAAGTGCGCGCGCCGGTGCTGGCCGGCCAGGAACTGATCGAACGTTTTCATACCGCAGAATATGTCGAGCGCGTAAAGGCGCAATCGAAAAGCGGACGCGGCTATCTGGATTACGGCGACACGCCGGCCTTCCCGGGCGTGTACGAGGCCGCCGCCTACGTGGTCGGCTCGTCTTTGGCCGCGCTCGCCGACGTGATGAGCGGGCGCTGCCTGCGCGCCTTTGTGCCGATCGCCGGTTTGCACCATGCGCGTCGTGACAGGGCCGCGGGATTTTGCGTATTCAATGATTGCGGCATCGTTATCGAAACATTGCGCAAAGACTACGGTATCCAACGCGTGGCTTATGTAGATATCGACGCTCACCATGGCGACGGTGTGTTTTACGCCTTTGAGGACGATCCGGACCTGATCTTCGCCGATGTGCACGAGGACGCTCGCTCGCTTTATCCGGGCACGGGCGCGGCACATGAGACCGGCAGGGGTGCAGCACTAGGCACCAAGCTCAATATCCCGCTGCGGCCGGGCGCAGGCGATGCGGATTTTCGCGGCGCCTGGGAGCGCGTGGAGGAATTTCTGCACGAGGCGCGGCCCGAATTCATCATCCTTCAATGCGGGGCCGATAGCCTGGCCGATGACCCCTTGGCGCACCTGCTTTATTCAGCCGCCGCCCATGGGCATGCTGCGGCGCGGCTATGTCATATCGCCGACGAATATTGCGCGGGCCGGTTACTTGCGCTGGGCGGAGGCGGCTACAACCGCAACAATATTGCTCAGGCATGGACGGCGGTTGTGCAGGCGCTGGTTGATAATAGTCAGGGAACCTCTGATTAATTCCATTTCCGTTATTCCCGCGCAGGCGGTAATCCAGTAAGTCATTGAACTAAAGCACTGGATTTCGGGTTGCGCTACGCTGATCCCGGAATGACGAATAAATCAGAGCTTCCCCAGGTCTCGATCCGGAAATTTTCTCTATTCATTCCGGTAAACCAATGGGTTGGGTCGAGCGTAGCGCAACCCGGTTAAAAATTTATTCTATCGTGACTTTCTCCATCGTCACCGGCGACAAGGGCCGGTCGTTCCGGTCTTTTTCCGTGGTGGCGATTGCATCCACGACGTCCTGGCCTTCAATGGTGCGCCCGAAAATACTGTAGGCCGGGGGCAAGGCGTAGTCGGCGTGCATGATAAAAAATTGCGAGCCGTTGGTATTGGGCCCCGCGTTGGCCATGGCCACCGTGCCGGCCTTATAGCCGCGCTTATAAACCTCGGAGCCTGGATTGATCTCATCGGCAAACCGCCCGCCCCAGGCCGACTCCCCACCGCGACCCGTACCCGTCGGATCGCCGCCCTGAATCATGAAGCCTTTAATCACACGATGAAAAATCACCCCATCGTAATAGCCGCGCTGGGCCAGTGTAATGAAATTTTCCGTTGTCTTGGGCGCATCGCCCTCGAGCAGTTCAAAGCGGATGGTGCCTTTATTGGTCTGCACTACGGCTGTGCGGTTGGCCATGGTTAAGTCTCCTGATTTGCGCGGCGTTTAGAAAATAAAATTTATGAGTTATGAGCGGGATGGTGAAAGACGGACGAAGTGAATATAACAAATTACATGCCGGCATTAAATAAACTTTTGCCTGTACTCATCCCAGCGCCGGAGTCTGCTGCCGCCGGCCTCAATTGCGGCACGGTTACAGGATACGCGAACGGGTGTACTATGAAAACGGGGCAATGGGCAATGCCGATGGTCTGGCGCAATTGGGCTCGGGTGCTGCGGTATTTTGCTGATTTAAGGGTGAACTTAA